>JBBALS010000306.1:0-3079 GCA_040402915.1 Flavobacteriales bacterium | reverse complement strand
ATTCGAAAAATATCGCTGCTTTTGGAAGGTCTTTCCGTCAACCAATTGCAAGCAACGATTCCGAACAAGGGCGTCAAATGAATCGTCGGACTGAATTCAAAATAGTTCGTATGAATTAAGCCGTTTGGTTTTCCTATTTTTGCGGCCCTTATGAGTACAATTCAAGAAGAGATTGGCAAGCGTAGAACGTTTGCAATTATTTCCCACCCCGATGCGGGAAAGACCACACTGACAGAGAAATTGCTGCTTTTTGGAGGAGCAATTCAAACAGCTGGTGCAGTAAAATCGAACAAGATAAAAAATACGGCTGCATCCGATTTCATGGAAATTGAGAAGCAACGTGGAATTTCGGTTGCCACATCGGTGATGAATTTTAAATACCGCGATGTATTAATCAACCTGCTCGATACTCCCGGTCACAAGGATTTTGCTGAAGATACTTACCGAACCTTAACGGCTGTAGATAGTGTTATTCTTGTTGTTGATTGCGTGAAAGGAGTGGAGGAACAAACCGAGAAGCTCATGGAAGTTTGTCGCATGCGCGATACGCCTGTAATTGTCTTCATTAACAAGATGGATCGTGAAGGTCAGAATCCCTTCGATTTGTTGGATGAATTGGAAAGTAAGCTTCGCATCAAGGTGCGTCCATTAAGTTGGCCAATTAGTATTGGAGCCACGTTTAAGGGTGTTTATAATATTTTCGATGGTAGTTTAAATTTGTTCAATGCCAATAAAACCAAAATCGAAGAAGATATTCTAACCATAAAAAATTTGAACGATCCTTTATTGGAGGAAATAGTTGGTAAAAAAGATGCCGATCAATTGCGTCAGGATATTGAGTTGATTGAAGGTGTTTACGATCCTTTCGATAACAATCGTTTTCGCGAAGGGCATATTGCTCCTGTGTTTTTTGGATCTGCCATTAATAATTTTGGAGTTCGCGAATTGCTTGATACGTTCATTCGTCTTGCACCAGCGCCGAGAAGTAGGGAATCGGATACCCGCGTTGTGGCACCTGATGAAAATAAATTCAGTGGTTTTGTGTTTAAAATTCATGCGAACATCGATCCTCGCCACCGTGATCGAATTGCGTTTTTGCGCGTTTGTTCAGGTAAATTCGAACGGAATAAGTTCTTTCACCATGTTCGTTTGAACAAGGATTACAAATTCAGTTCGCCTGCAACTTTTATGGCGCAGGAGAAAAACATCATTGAAGAAGCTTGGCCAGGCGATGTGATTGGTTTGTACGATACAGGTAATTTCAAAATCGGAGATACATTAACAGAGGGAGAAAATTTCCAATTCCGTGGCATTCCGAGTTTCTCTCCCGAAATTTTCAAGGAGGTTCTAAATGCTGATCCATTAAAATCGAAGCAACTCGATAAAGGCGTAAAGCAGTTAACCGAAGAAGGTGTTGCTCAATTGTTTATTCAACATGGCGGGAATCGTAAAATTATTGGAACCGTTGGTGAGCTGCAGTTTGAAGTTATTCAATACCGACTGCAGCATGAGTATGGCGCATCGTGTAATTTTCAGAATCTGAATGTTTACAAGGCATGTTGGGTGACCTACGACGATAAGGACGAATTCGAAAAGTTTGCACGTTTTCGTGGGCATCAATTGGCCACAGATAAAGATGGAAATTATGTATTTCTAGCAGAAACTTCTTGGATGTTGAATACCATCATTCAGGATTTCCCGAAATTACAATTCCACTTTAATTCCGAATTTAAAACGGCTTAACAAATCAACTCGTTCTTCTATCCTTCCAATAAAATCAATACCGAATTCCCATCATCCGACAACCGAGTAGGGAAGTGCTTCAATCCAACTTTAGCAGGAGCTTTAGTTACTTGGCCATCTAATGCAAATGTACTTCCGTGGCTGGGACAATACATTTTTTGGTCTGAAACTGTAACCGGTTCGTTGTGATGTGTGCATTGCAATAATGTCGCTCGGTATTTTCCCGCTTCAAATTCGTGTGCAAAAATATCGAACTCTATCGATGAAGTTCTTACTAAAAGGCGTTTCGATTTTATGAATTCTGTTAATGGGATCGAGAGAGTTTTATCAATTACTTTTGCTTTAAATAATGGATACGAAGCGCATCCAGTTTGAGAAAGTACTGTAATACCAAGCAATGCACATGCACCTAGTTTGGAAGTATTGGTGATAAAATCTCTACGTTTCATTATTAGAAGGAATATCCAACCCCAATATTAATGAAACTAAATTGAGAATCACTTACATCAGTTAAAATAGGATTGGGTGTTCCCGTTTTTTTCAATGCAACATCTAATTTTACTATAACTCCACGAGTGGGTGAATAGGTTAAACCAGAAACGAGAAATTGTTTATTCAATGAGCCATCGTATGCGCTATTGTTAGAAACTTCGGCATTCAAATCCATGGCTTCAAAACGAGAAAAAAGCACAAGACTACGTTCCGAATCTTTCTTAAAGGCCTTCATTAAATTATATCCAACTTCAGCGTACGCACCCCACATTTTACCGGGCGTATTATTGGCATATGCTCTATTTATTGATTCAGCATCTTTGATAGAACTGAATACACCAATCGCTTTAAATTCGAATCCACTTTCACTTTGGTATTGAATATTTGCTTCAGTCATAAAAACAGGCGTTCCAAACGCTCCCGCATTCAACTGCAAACTATCGGCTATCGGTTTAGCTATTCCAGCACTTCCTCCATAATAAGCAGATGCTTGTAAACGGAATCCGCGAACATAATAGAGTAGGGCACCTGTAAGGGCTAAATTCGTGGCGTTTGCATCACTTCCTTTGTATCGTCCACTTCGAATACCATTTCCATTTCCGAACTTTTCTGAATTTAATCCATTTACAAGTGCAGCCGAGTAATTTAATCCCGCAATACGTCTGCTTCTTCCATAAAGACCAACACCAATTTCTCTCCAGGTAGAAGGGATTAAGTACTTTTCTAAGTAAGGACGGTCATTTCCGTTGAATGTAGTTGGAAGGTGATTTTCATTGATGATTCCAATACGCGGAATAAATAATCCAGCAGTTAAGTAAATGTCGTTATTGATACCAAACTTCAT
>JBBALS010000305.1:0-3089 GCA_040402915.1 Flavobacteriales bacterium | reverse complement strand
TGTATCATTAATAAATAAATTAATCGATTTTTGGGGGACAAGAGTTGATTTATCCGGGTTAATTTTAAGAAGTTCTTGCTTAAAATATGTATTTATCTCCACAATTATATTTAAATTAATTAAAATTAAAGTAAATAGTAAAATAAACAGCAGTATGTAGATTTTCTTCAAGGATTACAAAATAAAATTTAATTGCCATTGGGTGTAAAATCTAAACAAACCTTGCGGATAAATTTGTAGTTAAAATGACTTAATAAATAATAGATATTTTTTATTATTATTTGCATTTGCTTTTAATGATATTATAAATCGTATTAGACCACTTATTAGCATCGGCTGCGTAACCTGTTGCAGCGATCTTCTTCAACCACAATTCTTCATCAGTATTATTAATCATTGAAGAATAAAATTTTTTGGATTTTACTAACTCACAAAAACCTATGAAAGAAGCTTCTATTGAAGGATAATATCTGTATTTGCTTTTATGTTTAGAAATTTGATATTGACAATTTCCAACAATCCCAAAATGATTATTTAATTTTTTGGAATTAATACTTGAACCTCCTCCCGATTCAATATAAGCAACGGATATTATAACACAGCTTGGTATCTTATAAATAAGAGATAAACTATCACTGATTCTTTTATATTGCTTGAAATAATTAGCTTGAGAAAAACAATTTAACGAACTTGAAAAAAGTAAAATAAAAAGTGAAAGATAAAAGAAATTAGATTTTTTCATACAACTTATTTTTTTTCAAAATCAAAGATAAAATATTTCCCGATAATATTGAAAATAATTCGTTTTTAAGTAAAATAATTGACGATATGTAGTTTTTAGAATCCAAATGAGTAATTGATTTAGAAAGACATATGTAATCTAAATTGTCATTGCTTATTTACTAGCAAAGCTTATGAAAAATATAAATAATCCCTTATTATTCGACCATTTTATTTTGAAATCTAAATAAATTCACATAATATATTTAGTTTATAATCAACTAAAAAGCAAATTGGTATTTGAATTTCCTTGAATACGAATACTATTTCACGCTTGTTTTTATCGAAGAAAACGAACCATAGTAAGTTATTTTGATAGATGTTCAATGAATCTTTAGGCAGATATTCTTACATTAATCTATGCAACATTGATATGTCTAATTCAATAATGTGGCAGTTGCTTAAAATATATTCTAAACAACCTGCCAAGCCGCCTGCACCTGAGCACAAACAATCACTCCAGCGGTTTCAGCGCGCAAGCGACTTTCTCCCAAAGAAATAGCTTCGTAGCCCGATTTAATTGCTAATTCAACTTCTTCGGGTGTGAAATCGCCTTCGGGACCAACTAAAACAGTAATAACCTTTTCGTTCGATGATTTCTTTGTCAACAATGGCTTTTCACCTGGAATACAATGGGCAATATAACGCGCTCCTGAAATTTCCTTTTTCATGAAACTATTGAATGAAATCGGTTCATTAAGCACTGGCATCTGGGCATTCATGCTTTGCTTCATGGCTGCAAGAACAATTTTTTCGACGCGTTGCATTTTTACCTGATCACGTTCGGTGCGTTTACTTTGCAGAATCGTAATCTCGTCGATGCCTATTTCAGTTGCCTTTTCCAAAAACCATTCAAGACGCTCCATCATTTTGGTTGGCGAAATTGCTACATGCAAACGATAAGGTCGCTTGTAATCAGAGTCAATGCGGACAAGGTTTCCAACAACGCTGTTTTTTGCATGAACACCCAATATACTTCCCTCAAACTTCCCCCCTATCCCATCCAACAAGAGCACTTGAGTTCCTTCTTTTAAACGAAGCACTTTGCTCAAATGCAAACTTTCTTCTTCATTCAAAATGGCTTTATCGCCCTGAAATGCCTTGGTGTAAAATACGTGCATCAGCTTGCTAGTGTATCTTGTGGTTTGGTCGATGAAAGGATTTGTCCGAGTGCATTTACGGCTTGATCGATATTGCTAATCTGCTCCATCACCAACGTCAATTTATTATTTCGTTCTTTCAATCGTGCTCTTCCTTGAATGCGTGTTAAATATTGCATCAATCGAGCAAAATATTCGCTTTGGTAAAAGGAACTGGTTTGATTTTGAATAAAGTACCCGACAAATGTTTTTTGCTTCAACACCACTTTTTCAAATCCCATATCTTTCGCAATCCAACGTAAACGGATGGTATTCATCAATTCTAAGGTTGGCTTTGGAACCGCACCAAATCGGTCGATGAGCTGCTTCTCAAATTGCTGCAATTCTCCTTCACTTTCCATATTGTCCAAATCCTTGTAAAGCAGTAAACGCTCGGTAATATTGGTGACATAAGCATCAGGAATGAGAATCTCCAAATCAGTATCAATCTGACAATCGCTCACCCAATTCTTGCGCTTCTCTTCCAACTCCTCGGTAAATTCCTGTTTAAATTCCGACTCCTTCAATTCCTGAATGGCTTCATCCAAAATCTTATGATACATCTCGAATCCTATCTCGGAAATAAATCCGCTCTGCTCGCCTCCTAGTAAATCACCAGCACCTCGAATATCCAAATCGCGCATGGCAATGTTGAAACCGCTTCCCAATTCTGCAAAATCTTCAATGGCTTTCAAACGTTTTCGCGCATCGGCAGTAAGCAAAGAAACTGGCGTGGATAAAAGGTAACAAAATGCTTTCTTGTTGCTTCGTCCAACGCGACCGCGCATCTGATGCAAATCACTCAAGCCAAACAAATGTGCATTATTGATGATGATGGTATTCGCATTCGAAATATCCAATCCTGACTCTATGATTGTCGTTGCAACCAACACATCGTATTCCCCGTCAATAAAGCTCATCATCACGTTTTCGAGCTCATCTCCTTCCATCTGTCCATGACCAACTGTAACGCGAACACCAGGGCATAAACGTCGAATCATATCGGCCACTTCCTGAATGTTTTGCACGCGATTGTTTACAAAGAATACTTGTCCACCTCGTTGAACTTCAAATGTAACAGCATCGCGAATCAATTCTTCGTTAAAAGTGTGCAATTCGGTTTGTACCGGGTGACGATTGGGTGGTGGCGTATTGATTACACTTAAATCG
>JBBALS010000304.1:0-3095 GCA_040402915.1 Flavobacteriales bacterium | reverse complement strand
CGCAAGAGAAAGATGTTGATTTCGCCAAGAAACTCACTATCGAACATGGAGTTGCAAGCATTCCCGTTTCGGTGTTTTATCATAAAATTAAAGACAATAAAACATTGAGATTCTGTTTTGCAAAGAATAACAATGAACTCGAAATGGCAGCAGAAAAACTTCTAAAAATTTAGTTATGAATTTATCCATCAGCACGGTGCAAACCCGTCTTTTTTGGCAAAGTCCGAGTGAAAACCTCGAATGGCTGGAAGGTCGATTGGAACTCATTACCGGTAAAACAGATATTATCGTTTTGCCAGAAATGTTTACAACCGGATTCAGTATGAATTCAATGCAATATGCGGAAGAAATGGATGGAGCAGCAATGAATTGGATGCATAAAATGGCTGAAAAGAAAAATGCTGTTCTTGTTGGAAGTATGATGATGAAGGAAGCTGGGATGTTTTATAACCGACTTATTTGGATGCATCCTGATGGCAGATTTGAATTATACGATAAACGCCATTTGTTTCGAATGGGAAATGAACACGAACATTATACAGCTGGTAATTCGCGCATTGTTTTTCAATTGAATGAATGGAAAATTTGTCCGCTTATTTGTTATGATTTACGTTTCCCTGTATGGTCGCGCAATCGTTTGGTGAATAATGAATTCGACTACGATGTGTTAATTTATGTTGCTAATTGGCCCGAACGCAGAGCGCATGCTTGGAAATCTTTATTAGTTGCACGTGCCATTGAAAATCAGACGTATGTTGTTGGAGTTAATCGAATTGGTTCCGATGGTAATAATGTTATTTATTCGGGCGATTCGGCTGTAATCGATTTTACTGGCGAGAAATTAAGCAGAACCGAACGCTATGGTGATCGTTGTGAAACGGTTACAATATCATTAGATGATTTAAAGAGATACAGATCTGATTTTCCAGCAGGTTTAGATGCGGATCAATTTAATATTATTCGTTAAATAAATATTGGTCTTGCCTGATGCAAACGCAGCAATGATTTTAAACTAATTTCCTTATTTCTTTAACTATAAAAGGTATTCTTTCATCGACATCCAATGGATTTCAGGGTATCTCTGATTATCATAAGTTTCTATAAATGATCGCTCGTCAATCATATTATGCATGTATTGCATTCCTTGCCAAGCAGGATACAGTTCGTTCTCTGAAGAAGAGAATTTTCGTATTATTTTAATGAGAACACCCAGAAATGTCTTTCCACCTGGACTAAACATTTTAAATGGTGTTCCATAAACTTCCATCGCTATTTTTCGCATTTCACGAGGATTGATTGTATCACTCGCTATTCTCAAATACCTTGGAGTTTTTATGTCGATAGCAACGTTGGCGGTGTATTCTGCGGTGTTGTCCATGGTTGTGAAGCCCCATTTGAAATCTGCTTTTCCCCAATAAAGTATCATTTTAGGTTTAAGTAATATGAATGGCATCTGATCGGGTAACAAATCAGAAAAAGCTCCATTGAAAATACTCGTTGATTCAATCGGACAGGTGTCTAAATACCTGTGAAATTCTCGTCGTAAATCCAAGTTGCGATTTTCGCCATCCGAAAATTTTGTAAAGTCTAGTGAATAGTCTGATGGAATAAATCGTTTCACCTTAGCGGAAATTGCGGCGTCCAATAGAATCTTTTGTGAATCTATGATAACATCTCTTAATCCAGCAAGTGCAGATACAACACACGTAATTCCTTGGCAAGCCTCTGTCAATTGCTCTAGATTCCAATTACTCACCACAATAACTTCAATGCCTAATTTTTCAAGCTCACTAATCTTCTCAACATCAGAACTGCTTCGAACAATAGCCCGAATTTTAGCTCCTTTTTTTGCCAATACTTTTGAAATTCTGAACCCTAAGTTTCCGGTTGCACCTGCTATTAAAATTTCTTGTTCCATTAAAATGTTTTACGCTAATTATGTGAAAGAATAAAGAATTTCAGTATCCAAATTTCCCATTCGATAAAGCAGCTTGGAGCTTGGCTATATCTATTTCATTTAGGTAGAAATTGAGTTGAGAAAAAAGATTACTCGTTGAAGTCCTTGCATTTTCAAGATTGCCATAGTATTCAATCCTGATAAACTCCCCATTTTATAAATATCTAGAAAATAAATATAAAGATCGTTTTCATCTACATTGATTGAATAATACCATGCATTTGTATTAACACCTGAAATCGTACTTTTTGTACCTAAGGAATCAATAATAAAATCGGAACGTTTCTTTATCGCATTTTCTGAATTGCGAATGTATTCTGTCTCCCAATCCATTAAAGAAATCAAGGGGCTTATTTCTTTTTTAGTTGATACATCTGATTCCCTTAACATCTGAACATAAAGAACATGACTTATAACTTCGAGTCTGCTTGCTTCAATGAATTGGGGTTCTTTAAATCTGGAATCGTCCAATTGAATTGTAAACCAAAGTGAGTCGCTGTTTATTACAGCTAAAAAACCTTCACTAGTTTTCAAAATACCCGAACTTATTTGGGCATTCGAAACAATAGAAAGATTAGCAAGGAGGAAAAAGCAAATTAAGATCTTTGAGAAGATATTCATGGTGCAAATCTAAATTGGCATTAAACAGAAAAACCAGAGGAAGCTCTGGTTTTTCTGTTTAATTAATCTTTGAAATCGAAGTCTTCCAAAAACTTGGTAGTGTAATTTCCAGCAATGAAATCTTCGTTTTCCATCAACTTTTTATGAAAAGGAATAGTTGTTTTTACTCCATCAATTACGAATTCGTGCAAAGCACGGCGCATTTTGGCAATGGCCTCTTCACGCGTTTGTGCAATGGTAATAAGTTTCGCAATCATTGAATCGTAATTCGGAGGAATGGTATAGCCCGCATAAGCATGTGTATCCAATCGAACACCATGGCCACCCGGAGCATGAAATGTAGTTATCATACCAGGCGAAGGTCGGAAGTTATTGTTAGGATCCTCAGCATTGATACGAACTTCAATTGCATGCATTTGTGGGTAATAGTTTTTCCCTGAAATTGGAACACCCGCAGCCACTTTTATTTGTTCGCGAATTAAATCGTAATCAATCACTTCTTCTGTAATGGGATGCT
>JBBALS010000303.1:0-3120 GCA_040402915.1 Flavobacteriales bacterium | reverse complement strand
TAGTTTGGGAGTTTCGTATTCAGAAATGATGGATCCCGATACATTAGGAAATGCTTATCGTTTATTCGCTAAGAAGAATAGTGAAATCACTTTCTTTCCTGTTGCCGGTGCGCATTTCAATGATGATTTCACCAATGGTCAAAAGGTAGTATTTTTCAATGGACAAGGAGCACGTCCATTTTTCGCGAGTGATACATTTGTACCTCGTGAATTTTTTTACAAATTGGGCGATACAATTTTATTGAAATTCTGCTCCATTGGAAGAAATGAAGAGCTCTTTTTCAATACACTCGATGCTGCGACCAATTCGAATGGAAACCCATTTTCATCACCTGTTATTGTAAAAAGTAATATTGAAGGTGGATTAGGAATTTGGTGTGGATATTCTCCTGCATTCGATACCATTATAGCAACAAACTAATTTTATATTTGTGGAATTATGAATACAACCGAAACTGAACATGTAGAATGCCTGATTATTGGATCAGGACCAGCAGGATATACAGCTGCTATTTATGCTGCACGAGCAGACATGAAACCATTAATGTATCAAGGATTGCAGCCAGGTGGACAGTTAACCATGACCACCGAAGTGGATAATTTCCCAGGGTATCCAGAAGGAACTGACGGACCGAAAATGATGGAAGATTTCTTGGCCCAAGCAAAACGATTTGGAACCGATGTTCGATTTGGATTAGCGACAAAAGTCGATTTCTCGGGTCCCATTCATAAAGTGTGGATGGATGAGAACAAACTGGTAACAGCCAACTCCGTAATTATAGCAACCGGTGCTACTGCAAAATGGCTTGGATTAGAATCCGAACAAAAGTTTAACGGATTTGGCGTTTCAGCATGTGCTGTTTGCGATGGATTTTTCTTCCGTGGACAAGAAGTAGCTATTGTTGGAGGTGGTGATACAGCTGCAGAAGAAGCAACCTACTTAGCTAAACTTTGCAAAAAAGTTACGATGATTATTCGTCGTGATGAATTACGTGCATCTAAAGCCATGCAACACCGAGTGTTTAACACCCCCAATATTGAAGTGCTTTTCAATACCGAAACACTAGAAATTACTGGTGAACTAACAGTTAGTGGAGCTCGATTTAAAAATCGTGTTACAGGTGAAGAATTCACACGCGACATCACCGGATTTTTCGTGGCTATTGGACATCATCCAAATTCCGAAATTTTCAAAGATTGGCTCGAAACCGATGCAAATGGTTACATCAAAACAGTACCAGGAAGTTCGCGCACCAATATCCCTGGAGTTTTTGCCTGTGGCGATGTTCAGGACCATATTTACCGCCAAGCTGTAACTGCTGCTGGCAGTGGCTGTATGGCTGCATTAGATGCTGAACGCTTTTTGGCTACAGTTGGTATGGAAGTTTAATCTTTAAGAAATAAATTGAAACGCTCATTACTAATGTGATGGGCGTTTTTTTTTGTAATCAAATTTGGGTATCCATGATATTCATCATGTTTGATGTTATGAGTAGATATATATAAAACAAAAAACCCCGAAACTCTTTCGAATTTCGGGGTTTTGGTATAGATGGTTAATTTTATGCCTGTGCAGTTGGACCTCCAAAATTCATTGGAAACGCAGCAGCCCCAGAATCAACTTTAATAGTTCCATGAACAGATTCAAACTTTGCAACGTTTTCTTTCAAAGCAGAAAGTAAACGTTTAGCATGCTGAGGAGTAAGAACAATGCGCGATTTAACTCGTGCTTTGGGAACACCCGGCATCACTTTGATAAAATCAACTACGAATTCAGAATTTGAATGCGTAATGATTGCCAAATTTGAATAGATTCCTTCAGCAACTTCTTCAGATAACTCTATATTGAGTTGACTTTCAGGATTTAGATTCTCTTCCATAGGAAATTTCGAATTAAACAGTTTCTTCTTTGAATTTCTTCTTAGAAGCCATCAATACATTAAATTCTTCTTGAGAACCAACTACAATGTTTTCATACTCACGAAGACCTGTACCAGCTGGAATCAAATGTCCTACAATAACGTTTTCTTTCAATCCTAATAGATCATCAGACTTAGCGCTAATTGCAGCTTCATTCAATACTTTAGTTGTTTCCTGGAACGATGCAGCAGAAATGAAACTCTTCGTTTGCAATGAAGCACGTGTAATTCCTTGAAGCACTTGGTTTGCTGTTGCGGGAACAGCATCACGCGAATCAACCAAGGTCATATCTTTACGTTTTAACATTGAGTTTTCATCGCGCAACTTACGAGCAGTTACAATTTGTCCTTGCTTTAATGAAGTAGAATCACCCGGTTCTATAACAACTTTCTTATCGAAGATGTAATCATTCTCTTCATTGAAGTCG
The DNA here is from genome assembly GCA_040402915.1 of Flavobacteriales bacterium. Lineage (GTDB taxonomy): Bacteria > Bacteroidota > Bacteroidia > M30B66 > M30B66 > CALQRR01. Next base: position 773 of record JBBALS010000303.1, on the reverse strand, counting down.
AGCTTGTTACACATTTGACCTTCCAAGAATTTAGTATCACCCGGATCGATAATAGCTACTTTACGCATCATCTGACGAACAACAACCTCAAAGTGTTTATCGTTAATCTTCACACCTTGCAAACGGTAAACTTCTTGAATTTCGTTCACCAAATATTCTTGAACCTTAGTAGGTCCTTTGATCGCAAGAATATCACCTGGTGTAGTAGCTCCTTCACTTAATGGTTGTCCGGCTTTCACGAAATCGTTTTCCTGAACCAAAATGTGCTTGCTTAGAGAAATTAAGTATTTCTTCTGCTCACCCGTTTTAGATTCAATCATCACCTCGCGGTTACCACGCTTCACTTTTCCAAATGATACAATACCATCAATTTCAGAAACAACGGCTGGATTGGATGGATTACGTGCTTCGAATAACTCCGTCACACGTGGAAGACCACCCGTGATATCTCCAAGTTTTCCATTTTGACGTGGAATCTTCACCAAAATCTCACCTGATTTTACCTTTTGACCATCATTTACAACAATGTGTGCGGCCAATGGTAAAGAATAAGAACGAATCACTTCTTTGGTTGAATCCAAAATCTTGATCATCGGATTTTTTGTCTTATCACGACGTTCAATAATCACTTTTTCACGGAAACCAGTTTGCTCATCACTTTCTTCACGGTACGTAATACCTTCATCTAAGTCTTCGAAATCAATTTTACCGCCTGTTTCTGCAATGATTACAGCATTATATGGATCCCAATCACAAATCAAATCTCCTTTTTT
>JBBALS010000302.1:0-3142 GCA_040402915.1 Flavobacteriales bacterium | reverse complement strand
TTCTCAAGAATTAATTCTTTATCAGAAACTTTTTCTTTAAAGGGAATTAGAACATTCTGATTTTCATTTCCGTAATTTTTAAAATTCAAATTCTTTAAAACATCAATTTCATCGTTTCTAATTTCAGAAAGGAAAGATCTCTTTGTTTGCAATCTAATTTCAGGAATGGAATCATTGGAAATATAATCACAAAATGGCATTCTAATTAATTCGCCTCTAGCCATTTGAATTAAGGTATCTCTTGCACATTCTGGATTATTTCTTGTAATGGAATTTTTATATTTAATAGGATGAAATCGAATAACTATTGCATATTGATCGGGCTCTAACTGCAACTTTCTTTGTTCGTGTTGCTCACCGATACGACTCGTTTCAATTAACTCAATTTGAGCTCCTTCCTCTAAAAGAAAATCTTCTATTTCTTTAATTCGTTGTTGAGAAATTAAAGAGAGTTCACGACCAGAAGAATAATCTGGAATGTAGATTTTAATTTTTAATGCTCGAATTATTTCGGGATTTACCGAATAGATATTTTCGCGAGATTGAGCTAAAATGTTATCTGTATTCTTTTCAAAAGCAATATGAAGGGTATCATATACTGCTCTGGTTGGCTCGGGATCTCCTGAAACAAGAGCTAATCCCGTTAGTATTAAATGAAACATAGACAGAAATTTTAAGGGTAAAGTATGCCTGTTTCATAATTTTGTTTTTTCTTATAACTAAGCGAGTTGTTTAAATATTGCGCATTAAGTAAAATAATAAGCACTATAATGAAATATTAATTATAATAAACACTATTTCAGCATTTTAAAATGTTTAATTCCTGTCATTTAAAAAATAAAAATTCCCCGAACGTACTTGACGAACGGGGATTTATTTCATAAAAACCAATTTAGATTCCTTGAGAAAAAATCAAATCGTCGTCTTCAATAATATCATGGTCTGAAATTAATACAGCGCGCTCCACAAATGCTTTCAATTCGCGTACATTTCCACTCCATGGATGTTGCATCATCATTCTAAGTGCATCGGAAGAAAAACTTTTTAGGGGAATTCTATTTGCATCACAAAAACTACGCAACATACTTTTCGCTAATAACAATGTATCGTTATCACGTTCTCGCAATGGTGGCAAATGAATTAAAAATCCTTGCAATCGGTAATACAAATCTTCACGCATCTTCCCGTCTTTTACACGCTGTGCGAGGTTTTTATTGGTAGCGGCAATAATTCGAACGTTCAAGGGAATTTCTTTATTCGAACCCAAACGGGTGATTTTACTTTCTTGCAAAACACGAAGCAATTTGGTTTGCATGTGAATATCCATTTCTCCAATCTCATCCAAGAAAATAGTTCCTTCGTTGGCCTCCTCAAATTTTCCGATACGCTTGCTGTCAGCACCTGTAAATGCACCACGTTCGTGTCCAAACAATTCACTTTCCATCAAATCTTCGGGAATAGCTGCAACATTCACCGCAACAAAAGGCCTGTTTTTTCTGGACGAATTATAATGTATCGCCGATGCAACGAGCTCCTTCCCTGTTCCACTTTCACCCGTAATTAATGCAAGCATATTTGTTTTCTCCACCTTCTGAATAAGTCGAAGTACTTTCAAAATAGCTTGACTTTCTCCAATGATTCGATCATAGCGATGACGATCGATGATTTGTTCGCGTAATGTGTCAACTTCCTTCCTCAAATTTACCGTGCTGCTGTGCTTCTGTACTTTTAAACCAAGCATGGTTAAGGCATTATCATCTTTATTAATATACTCCTCTGCCCCATTTTCGAAGGCTTCAATGACAACATCCACTTTTTCCTGCCCCGAAATCAAGATGGTTTTTATTTGATCGTTGAAGTTCTTTATTTCTTTCAATAAATCAATTCCCGTTGTGTTGGGTAAGTTGTAATCCAACACCACAATATCCGGGTTCAAATGCAAATTCCTTCGAAAATCATCTCCATTATTAAATAGAGTGACTTCATTCTGATCGTTCGATTCTAATTTTTGCTTAATCAATTGGGAGAAAAATTCATTGTCTTCTACCACAAAAATGCGCGTGATGTATTTGCCCATGGTTCCTATTTTATAAACAGCAGCTGATATTTATTTAGTTTATAATCGTGCAGAATTTTGATTGAAACATACGGGAAAAATTTCTCATTTTGCAATGCAATTTTTTAAATTCGTGAGAGTTTCTATAATCATTTTAATCAACCTATTCCTTTGTTTTAATACAATAGCTCAGTCTATATATTTTACCGACAATAACTCCGGAAAGCCCTTGCAATATGTGAAAGTATCATGCAGTAAGGATAGTTCTGTGTTTTATTCTGGCGAAGATGGCATTGTTTTAATTCCTCGAGCTTGGAAAAAACAGGTTATTAAAATTTCATCGTTTAATTATTTATCATTTGACATCACTCCCGATCGCTGGATAAAGAATCGTTTGGAGATGCAGCTCCAATCAAGAAATGATCATATAATTAGAACATTTCATTTCACTAGCACGCGACTCCAAGCAGATGTAAATTCGCTTCCTTTTGATATTTATCAACTTCAAAAACCATCTGTATTGAATCCCAGCAATATGGCCGATGCATTGGAACGGAGCGGGGAAGTATTTGTTCAACGAAGTCAGTTGGGTGGCGGAAGTCCTGTTGTTCGTGGATTTGAGGCCAACCGTTTATTGTTTGTTGTGGATGGCATTCGGATGAATACGGCTATTTTTAGAGCTAGACATCTTCAAAACCTCTTACGCATTGACCCAAATTCGGTAGGAATGGTGGAAGTCGTTTCGGGGGCAGGATCTTCAATTTATGGAAGCGATGCGCTTGGAGGTGTGATTTCGATTAATACTCAAGCGGCTACTAAAGCAAGTAATTTAAAAAATCGCGAGTTGCATTCGGGATTTACCCTGCGAAATTCATCGGGTAATTTTCAGTATTTCGATCAAGAGAATTTGGTAAATGTATGGATGAACGCAGGTTTTAAAAAATGGGGAGTTCGAACATCTTTTACACTCGGAAGTTTTGGAGATTTAAGACAAGGGGCAAATGACGCACGTGAAATCTGGAATTCTTCCAACTATGCTAGCAATGTAAATTCACAGGACATTAATAATTCAAATCCGAATCCCTT
>JBBALS010000301.1:0-3154 GCA_040402915.1 Flavobacteriales bacterium | reverse complement strand
TGACTGTTAATCAGAGGGTCACTGGTTCGAGTCCAGTCCGAGGAGCAAAACCCAAAGTTTATAAGCCACCTGTCCGGTGGCTTTTTTTTTGGCATTGTAACGCATTTGTAACGCAAATTGCAAAAAGGGCATTCGGAATTTGACATAGATTGACCTCTATCCCCCAGCCCCTTTCTTCACGTAGGGACCAAAATGTGGCGGAATTATATTTCATTAAATCATCCTTTGACCTCTATCCCCCGCCCCCTTTCTCCTCGGGAGAAAGAGGAGAAGATTCTGCTAGTTTGTGGATATTCATTCCACATGTCAAATCTCAGTTGAAGTTAAATGTTCGAAAATTTCGAAATGTAACTCCCTTTCTCCCTGTGGGGAAAGGGCTGGGGATTGGGGTATCTGCCTCGTCCTGAAAAAGTTTACACTTACCAACCTCGGACCTCTATCCCCAGCCCCTTTCAATTGTTGCTGAGACCACATTGTGGCAAGAAGGGTAGAAGTTTCTGTTGAGAATAAGAAAAATCTCAAGTCCCTCTCCATGAGGAGAGGGATTTAGGGTGAGGTTAACGCGATGACTCTTCCTGAAAAATTTTACAGTTAGAAAATACATCCTTTTACCTCACCCCCAGGCCCCTCTCCCCAAGGAGAGGGGTGAAGATTCTGCTAATTTGTATATTTACAAATCACCTGTCGCATTTTATTTGAAGTTAAATGTTCAAAAATTTAGAAAAGTAACTCCCCTCTCACCGAGGAGAGGGGCTGGGGGTGAGGTCGACGCGATGATTCGTCCAAAAGAAATATTCAACCAACCAACCTTGGACCTTTATCCCCAAGCACACTTTAAATAACACGATTCACTTTTAATTCAAGCGCTATCATATTTTCAATCCGATAGCTATCGGATTGAAAATCAACATATCTAATACATCAGCATATCAGCACATTAAAATCATTAGCACATTAGCATTTTTCAAGGGTTTTCATCTCCTCAATTCCCCAGAATTCAATTTCTTGTGGTTTTATGATTTTGGGATGTAAAATAATACCCCGAAAACACTAATTTCGCACTCTAAATTCCAATCAAAACGAATGGCACAGTTTGATCTGATTATGCCTAAAATGGGCGAAAGTGTCGCTGAGGCAACCATCATTAAATGGCTTAAACAACCAGGTGATACCATAGAACTCGATGAACCTGTTCTCGAAATAGCGACCGACAAAGTTGATTCCGAAATCCCTTCACCTGTTGCAGGTATATTGGAAAAAATTCTCTTTCAAGAAGGAGAAACCATTTTGGTCAATGCAGTTATCGCTCATATTAACACTTCTGCTGATGCGGTTGTTAGTGCTCCAGTATCTGCTCCAACTGCTGTATCTCCTGTAATTGAGTCAGCAACTACTTCAACTCCTGTTGCTGAATCGGATACGGATTATCGTTCTGCAAGTGGACGATTCTATTCTCCATTGGTTCGAAATATTGCCAAGGAAGAAAACGTTTCGATGGAAGAATTGGAGAAAATTGTTGGAACGGGGAAAGATGGCCGTGTTACAAAAAACGATATTCTAGCTTTCATTCCGCAGCGTTCCAGTTCTCCAGCAACAGTTGCAGCTAAATCTCAAGCAGCAGCTCCAGAAAGAATTCAAGCACCTGCGGTTTCACTTTCAAGTGGCGATGAAATAATTGAAATGGACCGCATGCGAAAGCTGATTGCGGATCACATGGTGATGTCGAAAGCAGTAAGTCCGCACGTAACATCCTTTATTGAAGTCGATATGACGTCCATCGTTCAGTGGCGCGATAAAGTGAAGTCGACTTTCGAAAAACGCGAAGGTGAGAAAATAACGTTTACTCCCATCATTATTGAAGCGGTGGCAAAGGCCATCAAAGATTTCCCAATGATCAATGTTTCAGTTGATGGAACTTCAATCATAAAACGTAAAAACATCAATATTGGAATGGCAACAGCTCTTCCAAGCGGAAACCTGATTGTACCGGTAATTAAAAATGCCGATATGATGAATTTGATTGGTGTTACCAAAAGCGTAAATAGTTTAGCGGCTCGTGCTCGTGCAAATAAGCTGAGTCCCGATGATATTGCTGGCGGAACGTTTACTGTTACCAATGTGGGTTCTTTTGGAAACGTCATGGGAACGCCAATTATCAGCCAGCCCCAAGTTGCGATTATGGCGGTTGGTGTTATTAAGAAAAAACCTGCAGTTATTGAAACCTTACAAGGTGATGTAATTGCAATTCGTCATTTGATGTTCTGTTCACTTTCATACGATCATCGTGTTGTGGATGGTTCTCTTGGGGGAAGTTTCCTTCGTCGAGTGGGAGATTATCTTGAATCATTCGATCCTAATACCGCTATTTAATGGAACTTAAACTTTCGAAATCCATCGTTTTTTTCGATATCGAATCAACTGGTACAAATCCTGCGTCCGATCGGATTGTAGAAATTTGTGTGCTTAAAGTAAATCCTGATGGGACCGAGGAAACAAAAACGAGACGAATCAATCCAACCATTCCAATCCCACCCGAAGTAACATTGATACATGGTATTTCAGATGAGGATGTTCAAAACGAACCTACATTTCGAGAGATAGCCAAAGGTTTAATGGATTTTATTGGTGATTCCGATTTAGCAGGATTCAATTCCAATAAATTTGATGTTCCGATGTTGATTGAGGAATACTATCGTGCTGGAATTGAGTTTCCAATGGATGATCGAAAACTGATTGATATTCAAAATATTTTTCACCAAATGGAGCAGCGCACATTATCTGCTGCTGTTAAATATTATTTAAAACGCGAACATATTGGAGCGCATGGTGCTGAAGCGGATGTTATCGCAACCTACGAGGTGTTGAAGGCGCAATTGGATATGTACCAAGATGTATCGTACACGGATAAAAAGGGAAATCAATCCATTCCTATTGTGAATGACATGGATGCTTTGGCCGATTTTTCAACTAACAAAGATTGGGTCGATTTTGCAGGAAGAATGATTTATGACAAGGATGGCAAAGAGCTATTTAACTTTGGAAAACACAAAGGAAAACGTGTTGAAGATGTGTTTTCAAAAGAGCCTAGTTATTACGATTGGATGATGAATGGTGATTTTGCACTTTCAACAAAACGTGCTTTGGAGAAAATTAA
>JBBALS010000300.1:0-3156 GCA_040402915.1 Flavobacteriales bacterium | reverse complement strand
AAAATAAAAAAACCCCGACTAGCGGGGTTTGGGGTGACCAAGGGGTCTCGAACCCCCGACCTCTAGTGCCACAAACTAGCGCTCTAACCAACTGAGCTATGACCACCATTTATAAGGGCGCAAATATAACAAACGAATGCATCAAACAAGGAACTGTGAAAAAATATTTAAAATCGTTTTGAATACAAAGTACATAAAGTTATTTTGTTGCTTAGTAGTTGAATTTTATAACTTTGCCGCATTAATCACATACATTGGATCAACCTCCCCCCGAAACGCGCATGTGTGAGTTTTCAAAAAAAACTTGCAACTATAGAAGTACTAGTGCATTAGCTTCTAACTCTGAACAAATAAACCTGACAGAGTTTTCTCATTCTATTCGATTTTTTCTGACTTATGGTAGCTGATCTTCTTCCTGAAATATTAGTTACCCTTCTGCTTGTGGTTTTAAACGGCTTTTTTGTAGGAGCGGAATTTGCCATTGTAAAAGTGCGGCAATCTCAAATTGATTTACGCGCAACACAAGGAAACGCTGTTGCAAAAATTGCCAAACACATCACGTCTCACATGGACGGATACTTAAGTGCATGTCAGCTTGGAATTACCTTAGCCAGTCTTGCCTTAGGTTGGATTGGAGAAGGTGTAGTGAACAAGTTTGTTATTTCCATTATGGATTATTGGGGCTACAATGTTGGATTAGAGGGATCTCTAGCTCGAACGGCATCGCATGCGATATCCATTCCAATCGCATTCTCATTAATCACGGTTTTACATATTGTACTTGGCGAACAAGTTCCCAAAACAGCTGCAATTCGCAATCCCCTGAAAGCAACGCTCTTCATAGCAGTTCCTTTGCGTATTTTCTACACGGTTTTCAAACCATTTATTTGGAGTTTGAATGCATTATCAAATTTAACACTGCGTCTTTTTGGTTTGTCGTCTGGTGAACACAACGATATTCACACGGAAGAAGAACTTCGTATGATTCTCACCGAAAGTGAGGAAGGCGGTGCAATTAAACAATCGGAACACGAGCTCATCCAGAATGTATTCGAGTTTGACGATCGCATGGTGAAACAGATTTATGTTCCTCGGACGCGTGTAATTGCCATTGATATTGATGATGATGTTGAACAAGTTATTGACCGCGTTGTAGAAGAAGGATATTCCAGGTTGCCTGTTTACAAAGATTCGATCGATAACATCATCGGAATTATTCACTCCAAAGATTTAATTAGACACATCCGTTTAAAGAAACCAATCGACCTCAACACCTTGTTGCGACCGGCCTATTATGTTCCACTAGGTAAATTTGTGAATGATCTTTTGCGCGAATTGCAACGACAACATATTCAAATGGCCATTGTTACTAATGAATTTGGCGGCACCGAGGGAATTGTAACGATGGAAGATATTATTGAAGAACTTGTTGGTGAAATTCAAGACGAATACGACGAAGAAAAACCCGCTGTTGAAAAGAAAAGCGAAACGGAGTTTATTGTAAATGCAACATCTTCCATTAGCGATGTAAATGATTTATTGCCCATTGCTTTGGAGGAGGGCGTCGATTATGAGACAGTTTCCGGATTGGTTAACAAATTATTTGATGGAATTCCTGCTGTGAATGAGAATAAAGAATTTGGTGGTTATAAAATTACCATCATGAAACGATTCAAACACAGTGTTGAACTAGTTAAACTCGAAGTTGTTGGAAGTGATTCTTTAAACCTCGATTAATATGGAAAGCACAGAGGCACAATGTACACTCCAAGTTGAAGGAATGACATGCGCCAATTGTGCGATGGGAATTCAAAAGCTACTCCAAAACAAAGGTCTGGAAGATGCCAACGTGAGTTTTGCCGTTGGAGAAGTTCGATTTACTTCGAAGGTAACCTACCCAATTGAAACGATTAAAAAAGACATAGAAAGTCTAGGATATCAGGTAATTGAACCAGAAACTCCTGCTGCTGTAGGTTTGAGTTCGACCGAGAAACGATTCATTTTCTCACTCGTTTTCACCTTGCCATTATTGGCGCACATGTTCATTCCTTGGCATCCTCTGCATAATCCCCTTGTGCAATTTGCTCTTTGTTTACCTGTGATGATTTCTGGGTTAATGCATTTTGGAAAAAGTGCCTACTATTCTTTAAAAACTGGCATTCCCAATATGGATGTGCTCATAACAATCGGTGCAAGTTCGGCCTTTGGCTATAGTATTTGGGGAAGCATAATTTCTAAATCCATCGAAAATCCCGAAAACTATCTGTTCTTCGAAACAGCAGCAAGCATCTTCACCTTGGTGCTTATGGGCAATATCATCGAACAACGATCGGTAAAAAAAACGGGAGATGCTTTGCATGAACTTTCAGCACTTCAACCCGAAACAGCCAAGCGCATCAGCTTACATGAAAACCAAGAGCAAATCGAGGAAATCTCTGCTCGCTTAATCATTCCTGGAGATGTTTTACTGATTCAAACTGGCGATCGTATTCCCGCCGATGGAATCCTTATTGAAGGCGATGGTTTGCTGAATGAAGCGTTAATATCCGGAGAAAGTATGCCTATTGAAAAGACGGTTGGCAACGAACTAACTGGTGGAACCATTAACGAACAGGGCGTTTTTAAAATGAGGGCGCTCAAAACCGGCAAAGAAACCGTTTTGGCTGGCATTATCGAATTGGTAAAAAAAGCACAAAGTGTCAAACCGCCTGTTCAACGCTTAGGCGACAAAGTGAGCGCGGTGTTTGTCCCCGTGGTCATTGCCATTGCGTTGCTTACATTCATCGTATCGCTTTTTATTCTTAACTCTAGTATCCAAGAAAGTCTTTTGAGGGCCATTGCAGTCTTGGTCATTTCCTGTCCTTGCGCCATGGGACTTGCTACTCCAACGGCGGTTATGGTTGGAATAGGCCGTGCAGCAAAATTGGGAATTCTTTTTCGCGATGGTGCTGCCATAGAACATCTTGCCAAAATTAAAACCCTCGTTTTCGATAAAACCGGAACGCTTACAACGGGCGATTTCCAAATTAACACTTTGGATGTTTTTAACGATTTCGATGAAAACTATGTTCGATCTCTTATTCGATCTATCGAACAACATTCCATGCACCCTATTGCGAAATCCTTGGTGAATAAAATCGATGCTCCTTTTATACC
>JBBALS010000299.1:0-3166 GCA_040402915.1 Flavobacteriales bacterium | reverse complement strand
CTTGTTGGGAAAACCGTTACTCGAACTGAATCCTGCGCCGAACATCCACCGTTTGTCAAAGCACTTACATAATAGGTTTCGGTTTGTGTGGGATTTGCAATGGGAGCATCCGGATTTAACGTGTTGAGATAAGAGCTAGCTGCCCAGGTGTAACTAGTGCCCCCCGAAACAGAAAGTTGCAATGCCGTTCCTGCGCAAATACTGGTATCATTACTTAATTCAATCTGAAGAAATCCCCCAAAAATCACCAAAACACTATCGCTTGCAATACAGCCATTTAAATCCAATCCGCTTGCATGATACCAAGTTGAGATGTTTGGCGATGCATAGGTTTGAAGGGCATTCGGATTTGATAATCCATTTGCAGGTTGCCAGGTTACATTCGAAATATTCAAGGCCTGAATTTCAACTGGGTCGTTGCACCATAATCCACCGCCACTTACTTGGAAATTGCTTGTTGGGAAAACCGTTACTCGAACTGAATCCTGCGCCGAACAGCCACTGATCGCCAAAGCACTCACATAATACGTTTCACTTTGGTTAGGATTTACAATAGGAGCATCCGGATTTAATGTGTTGAGAGTTGAGCTTGCTGTCCAGGAATAACTCGCGCCCCCCGAAACCGAAAGTTGTAAGGTTGATCCCGCGCAAATGCTGGTATCATTGCTTAAATCAATCTGCAGAAAACCCCCAACAATTACCAAAACACTATCGCTTGCAGTACATCCAATTCCATCGGTTAGTGTTACAAAATAAAGCGTGGTATCGCTTGGATTTGCAGTTGGATTTGGAATATTGACGCTACTCAAGCTTGAGTTATCATTCCAAAGGAAGGTTCCATTTCCAATTGCATTGAGCGTTGCGGATTGTCCCTGACAGATGTATAAGTCGTTTCCAGCATCAACTGATGTACCCGATTGAACGCTAACCTGCGTTTCGATTGTTTGTCGCAACGGGCAAGAACTAAGATAGAAATTGCTTGAAGAATCCACATTAACAGAAAAAGTATCGGAAGTTTCTAAAGGAGATCCGCAAGGTGTTTCAGACCAATAAATGGGATAATTAATGAAATCGTAAGCATTTAAAGTTGCCAATTCCGCAGAACAAATGGTATCGGAACTTGCAATCATATTTGCCAGAATATATCGAATCACAACTTCTCCATTTCCGCCTTTTGTCGCTCCGTTCGGGATAAATTCAGTTAAAGCATTGGAATCGGTTGTTCCATTATTTCCGCCACCCACATTGGCTAATGCAACGGAATTGGTGATTCCAATAAAACCACCACAACCACCACCGCCAGGTCCTTCGGTTTCATTATCGAATAGAGTCACATCTTGATTTCCTCCATTACCACCTATGGCTTCAATTGTCATATTGGAAATTATATCGGAAGCATCAATAATAATTGCACCACCCGCTCCTGCACCACCTGCACCATCGGTTCCACTCACTAAAATATTAGGTCCTTCTGTATCTTCTCCATTGGCGCCATTCGCTTGAATTTTCCCTGCACCTGAAATAGTTCCAAAGGCACGGATCGCGATAATACCACCACCATTTCCACCATTACCTCCGAATGTATTATTCTGTTCTCCACCGCCGCCGCCGCCGCCCATGAACATCATGGCTTCTGAAGAATAGTCTAGCGGATGGCCACCCAAACCACCATGATTATTTCTGTAATCGCCGCCCCAACTGGCCAAGCCGGGACCGAAGTTTAACGCGTTTTGGTTGTTCCCAGAAAAGCAATATCCTCCTCTTCCACCTCCGGTTGAGGTAGAATTCGCAAAACCCGCAAATTCTTTATTCCATGCCTGAGCCCAATTGGCAGTACTTAATGAAGGATTTCCATTGCCTGTCCAAAGTGATGGATTTCCAGCATTAGCACCGCCACCACCACCTGAATTATGGGCGTTTCCACCACCACCGCCATTGGCAGCGGCACCTCTGCAAAAGCGTCCATTTATTAAATCGTAATCGGCTTGCGAACCAGCAATGCTCTCGCCTTTTTCGGCACCTTCACTCTCAATAGTTGTGCGGTATTTAAGTCCTCCAAATACAGAAGCACTCGTTCCTGTGCTGCCCCCTCGGAATCCCAAACCAATCACATCGATATTCGCATTGGATTGAATAGATAAATCACCATTCGTTTCAATGACAACGATTCCACCTGTTGTTCCATTCCATTGTGGACTTGTGATTCGTGCATTGCTTTGAATAGTGAGTTTTGAATAACGAGGAACACGAACTATCTGAGTTTTACCTGAAGCAGAATAATTATGTTCGAGTCCACAAGAAAAACCAATGGTGTTTGTTGCAAAATCGACCGAACTAACTTCCATCCATTCATATTTGCCCGCACCGTTGTAATTCACAATTTCACCGTAAGTAGAATCGTCGGGAGTGGTGATGCTAGCACCTTGAATTTGGATGATGAAAAGTAAATCGCCGGCTTCGAGTGTTCCTGCAAATCGGTTGTTTGGGTTGAGACCTGCGTTCGAAACTTCGATGAATGTTTGTCCTGCTTGCGCATCCGCAATAAGCGAAGTGTATTCGTTTACTATATAATTTGGACCTGGACTGCTTTGACTTAGGTTTATATTTCCTTGTTTACCGCGTTGTGCATGAACATGAATGCATATTAAAAAAAGGAATGTAAAACTGATTATTAATCGAAAATTCATATGCTTAAATATAATCGAGGCAATTTACAGAAAAGCCTACTGATTTTGTGTGAATTCAATCAGCAATATACAAATGTCTCAACATAGACCTTGATTTTAAAACATGCCCCATATCTATTCTTCAATTTAATGTTTTAGCGCTTCGTTCTGCTGAATTTTCTTATTAAATGGCGATTTGCCTTGCAAAGCTTGAACTAGAGTAAAGACAGCAAGTAGGCCATACAATACTGAAATTGCAATAGTTGCTTTGGTGTTTTTTAAAAGATAGTAAGATGCAATTGGCAATACTTGCAAAGCGTGCATTCCAATGAAATGCGAAATACGGGGATCACCAAATTTAGTACTCCAATTTAACATCGGAATTCCTGCACCGCCATCGGGGCCACCAATTGTGTGGGTAAGTTTCGAACCCATGACAAATCCCTCGAACGAAAAAATTACAAAAATGAAAATGCCTAAACGAATTGCCCAAACATAAT
>JBBALS010000298.1:0-3168 GCA_040402915.1 Flavobacteriales bacterium | reverse complement strand
ATAAAATTGCAATACCATGAGGATTGGTTAACAATTGCTCTTTGTCGGCATTGGCGAAATATGCATGGTCGATAGAAGTATTAGGCATAATCGCAATCAAATCGACGTTATGTTCCTCTGCATAGTGCATAGTTTGTTTTGCGAACCCGAATGAAACCATGTTCGATTCTTCGGTGAGCTCTTCATATAATATGCTTCTTTCTTTGAATTTTGCAATTGTTAGCTGTGTATTTTGAAGGAGAATCTCTGAAGGTTCTTCATTAGGTCGCTTGATAGAGTATATGATTACCTCTGCATGTGAAGACGAAGCAATTAGAATTACAGCATCGACTAATAAAGAATAATTCTCATGCGAACCAACTGGCAATAAAATTTGTTTGAACTGTTTAACAACTTCAGATGTTTTTTGAACCACAATAGAGGGACAAGGATTCGATTTAAGGAGTTTTAGAATATCCGCACCCAAAAGTCCTTGGCGAATTCCTTGCGAACCATGTGTTCCAATAATCATCAAATGGGCATGAATCTTTTTGCAAACAGAGTTTATTGTTGTTAATACGGAGCCTTTCTCGATTACAATATTAAATTGAATTCCACTTTCGGAGAACTTTTTTACTTCGTCCTTAAGTTTCAATTCAATCTCCATCATATCGTTTGACTGAACAGCATGCAGTAAATTAATAGTTACAGGGAATTGTTTATTCAATAATGAAGCCTGAGTAATCGCTTTTTCTGCGGCTTCGGTAAAATCAAATGGGACAAGGATTTCAATTGTATTGTTTGTCATAAATTCTATTTGTTCGTTTTCAAATATAGGGAACATCTAAGTTTTTATTCATTGGATTTTATAATTCGATATAAATCATAAAAAGCGAAGGCATAAATTTAGATTCCTAAATATGTTTAGTCCATTTGTACTTAAATTGCTGCAGATTTAGCATTCAATTATTTAACGACTTTATATATGTATCATTTTCGGTTACTCCTATTTATCATTTGTTTATTTTCTATAAATCTAAATGCTCAAACAGATTATGGAGAAACGTTGAAAAGTAGGTTATATGTTGGAGGGACTTTCGGCTTGGGTTTTGGAACCTATACAAATATTGACTTATCTCCCATGGTTGGTTATAATATTAACCGTCATGTATCGGGAGGTGTTGGAATGACTTATATGTTTTACTCCTATCGAAATGGATCCGAGAGCATTAGAGGTAATTTTTATGGAGGAAGAATATTTACCCGCATTTTGCCTTTACCAGACCAGTTGCCTGGATTGTTTATACATGGGGAACTTGAATCGATTAATAATGAACGTTACATTACAAAGAATCCTTATACAAATCCTGAATTAGCTCGAGCATGGACTCCTGCGGTATTAGTTGGAGCCGGATTTAGGCAGCAGGCAGGTACAAATTCCTATTTCACTGTTTCTGTTTTGTTCAATGTCCTTGATGACGGAACCATGGAAAGTACAATTTATGGAGGTCCGCTGATTTATCGTGTAGGTTTTATATTTGGATTATATTGATCTTTTTTCCATAAAGCCAATGTAAATTTTGCCTAGTTGAAAATGATTCATTGAATTTTTGAGCGGTAAGGATTGAGTTAATAGCCCGAAGTGCGCTGGTCCTTGCTTAGTCGGACTATAAGCGAAAGCCTGGATACCGCCCTAAACATAAATCCAAAAAAAATGCAACCCGAGAGCTGCATCTTGAATTTCTAGTTCGAAGGTTTTAAATTCCTAATTTGCTTGAAATGGCTTTAGGTATTGAATTCTTGTTTACCAAAACACAGGTTGTTTTCGCTCTTAAAAAAGAAGCAGAGCAATAGAAATAACCACCGCAATCATTGTTATCAGTGCCCCAAGAATTTTTCACGATGTAGTATTTTGTTCCATTCTGATCTTTTGCTAATCCAACAATGTGCATTCCATGATCGTCTTGAGTACTCAAATCATCAAAACCTTGTTGACGAATTTCTTGGGTAATTAATTTCTGAGTTACCGGTTTTTTAAACGCGGCATCTTTCTGTTCTTTGGTTACATTGCTCCAATCTTCATCAGGAATAATAGCTAGTCCATTACGATGTGAGAAACCTGGCTCGCTAACATCCGATGCCCATGCTACAGTATAACCATTGTTCAGAGCATTATCAACTATTTGCTCCATTTCGTCAAGCTGCACATTATACACTATATTCCAAGCCCAGTTGTCGGGAACTTCCAAAACAAAAGGTTTATAAAACGGATGATGTGTGAAAGAACTGATTTCAACATAGTCATCGGCGTTAATTCCAAGTGAAGCAGCATAAGCTTTAGGTGACATCTTCTTCCCTTCCACTATCGATTCCTGAGGAAGTGCGCCCAAGTATGCATCCAAAACTCCATTCATCGCTTTTTTCCAACCTGGATGCATTTTGCCTTCTTTCAATTTCAACATGGAATTTAGCATACCAGTCATTACTTCTTCCATTTCGCTGTGCTGATGTTCATCTTGTCCATAAGCAAAACCCGTATACCAGGCATCTGGCATCAATCCATATTCTCGAATCACATTGATTGCATCGTGAAATGCGCCACCCTGACTGAAATTAGTTTTTCCCATCATGCGGACATATTTATCGGCTTTCATTTCATAGGCTTTTCGCGCAATAAACATCTCCGACAAGTTCACTTTCCCTTTCCCCATGCGTTCTATTTCAGATTCCAAAAACGAAAGTGAAGAAAAACTCCAACATGTTCCAGTATTACCTTGATTCTTAACATCTGTGTTCCCAATTTCTTTTAAGACTGTAAACTGATATTCAGAATCTTTTTTATTGGTTCTAACTTGAGCATTCAATCCTTGAACAATTAGAATTGTGAAAATTGATGCGTACAATGCGATTTTTTTCATGCTGATTTGAGTTTAAAGGGAAAAGGGGAAAGGGGAAAGGGGAAAGGAGAAAGGAGAAAGTTGAAAGGGGAAAGTTGGAAGGGGAAAGTTGGAAGGGGAAAGTTAAAGGGGGAAAGGAGAAAGTTCGAAGGGGAAGGTTGAGATTGTAAAGTTACAAGGTTAAATTATTTATTATTGAATGCTGTCATGGTATGTGATAATCCAATAGTAGCGAAACTACGAATAAGATCGGTGCATTTTTCGATTCTTTCGGGTAGCTTTTGAGATTCAT
>JBBALS010000297.1:0-3175 GCA_040402915.1 Flavobacteriales bacterium | reverse complement strand
GACTGATCCGTTTTGATTGGCTTTAAGTGCACCTTGAAAATCTCACGGCGTCCATTCAAATCGGGCAATTCAACATAAATCTGGCGATCGAAACGACCTGGACGTAGCAATGCTCTATCGAGAATATCGGCGCGATTGGTAGCTGCTAAGATGATAACACCATTGTTAGTTCCAAATCCGTCCATTTCGGTGAGGAGTTGGTTCAGGGTATTTTCGCGTTCGTCGTTTGCTCCAGCCATCGGATTTTTTCCGCGTGCACGACCAATAGCATCGATCTCATCGATAAAGATGATTGCTGGTGCTTTCTCTTTGGCTTGCTTGAATAAATCGCGTACACGACTCGCTCCAACACCCACGAACATTTCTACGAAGTCGGAACCCGAAAGCGAGAAGAAAGGAACTTGTGCTTCACCTGCAACAGCTTTAGCAAGTAATGTTTTTCCTGTTCCCGGAGGTCCAACCAACAATGCACCTCGAGGAATTTTACCTCCAAGTACAGTATATTTTTTTGGGTTTTTCAGGAAGTCAACAATTTCACGAATTTCAACTTTCGCTTCGTCCAATCCTGCAACATTATCGAATGTCGTATTTACATGGGTGTCTTTATCGTACAATTGTGCACGGCTTTTTCCAATGTTGAAAATTTGTCCGCCGCCACCGCCACCGCCCATGCGACGAATTAAAATCATCCAAAATAAAAACACAACACCTAAAAGGATAACCCAACTCACAATTTCACCACTCCAGTTTTTACGAGATTCGTAATTAGGATGTACGCGCAATTCAGATGGGATAGCAGCTTGAGCACTATCAATCGTTTTGTTTAGATCGGTTACATCACCAAATGTGTAAGAATAATGAGGGCCTTTTTCTGCCGAAGCATTCGCCCCGTTCGACTTTAAATCGCGGTATTCAGGTTTTGTTAACTTTTCCTTTTTAATGGTAAGTTCGGCAATTTCCTTATTAACGACCGTAATCTCTTTAACATCTCCTGCTTTTAGGACTTCATTAAATTTATCGGTCTTAATTTCTCGGGTACCATTTCCCGCATTATAGAAATAGCTACCGATAAATAACAAGGTAATTACTCCATAAATCCAATAGAAATTGGACCCTCCACTTCCAGGAGTTTTAGGTTTGTTAGAAAGAGGGAAAAATCGTCGATTGCCTGTGTTTTTAGGTTTTTCGGAATTATTCGGAGCTTGTTCGGCCATGGATTAAATTCAAGAATTAAATAGAATAGCGAATAAGAACGCTATTTAGTATGATAATGTTTATTAATAGGCAGATTCAGGAATAACGCGAATAATTGCATCAGCCCATAGCCGTTCAATTTTATAAAAATCACGAATTGGAGTTTGGAAAACATGGACCACTACGTTAACATAGTCGATAAGAATCCATTCTTTATTTTCGAATCCCTCACTTTTCCATGGAGATTCTCCTGTTGCAATTTTCACTTCATGTTCAACAGAATAGGCAATTGCATCTACCTGTGTGCCTGAATCTGCATTGCAAATAACGAAAAAGTCGCAAACTGCATTTCCAGTCTGTCTTAAATCAAAGACTTGTATGTTACTTCCTTTTTTTTCTTCAATGCCTTTAATGATAGGATCTA
Source organism: Flavobacteriales bacterium (assembly GCA_040402915.1). GTDB lineage: Bacteria > Bacteroidota > Bacteroidia > M30B66 > M30B66 > CALQRR01. The sequence continues at coordinate 1,557 of JBBALS010000297.1, read as the reverse complement.
TAATCGATTCAGCGGAGTCAACGGCAATTTTTTCTAACTTCTTTTTCATTCAGATGCTTGATTATTCCGGCAAATTTAGTATTTCTGCCGTTAGATGGAACGCTTATTTATGGGATGTAACCAAATCCGTTTGGTTTCGGTCGATTCGACAAACAATTATACTGCCACCTTGATTAACGGAAATATGCCCGAAGGAACCGTTGTGATTACCCACGAACAGACTGCAGGACGTGGACAACGAGGCAATTTATGGATTTCTGAACCGGGTAAAAATCTCACTTTAACATACCTGCTTCGCCCCAAATTTCTAAGGATTTCAGATCAATTTATTTTGAACAAATCCATTGCTTTAGCTTTAGCCAAGGCCATTCAACAGTTTGTTCCAAGTTTTGATGTGCGTATAAAATGGCCCAATGACATTTTTTTACAAAATAAAAAAGTGGCAGGAATCCTTGTAGAAACGAGCATGCAAGGAGGACACATTGTCAGTTGTTTGGCTGGAATTGGCATTAATGTAAACCAGCAGCAATTTCAAGCAGGATATGGGAATCCAATTTCAATTAGCGAAGTTATCGAAACAGAGTTAAAACTCGATGATGTTTTAAATGCGTTGAGTGAAAATCTGGAAGTTTTATACCTTCAGCTCAAGGCTGGTAAATTTGAAAATATCAATTCTTCATACAACAGCCTTCTTTGGAAAAATGGAGAAATACACACATTCTACCGTGATGGAATTCCTTTTAACGCTGAAGTTAAATGCGTTGATGAACAAGGATGTTTGCACCTGTTAGACGATAAAAATCAGGAATTGATTTTCATGCATGGAGCCGTTCAGTGGTTTTGAACTTTGCCGTTTAGAATCGTCGTCTCAACCAAATTACTTCCAAATGCATAAGGCAGAAAGGCATACGATGACATTTCTTGCGTGATGAAAAGGTTGGCAATTTTTCCGGGAGTAATACTTCCATGACTTGCATGAATTCCCATAGCATAAGCCGAATTGATGGTTGCTGCATTGATGGCTTCTTCGGGTGTCATACGTAAATTGATGCAAGCCAAACTCAATACAAAGGACATTTTTCCAGATGGGGAAGAGCCTGGATTGTAGTCGCTGGCTAAGGCAATGGGCAATCCTGCTTGCATCATTTCGCGTGCTGGAGGTTGTTTGATGCGAAGAAAAAAGGCCGTTGAAGGAAGTAAGGTCGGCATGGTGTTGCTATTTAACAAAACCTCCATTTCCTCATCGCCGGTATATTCTAAATGATCTACACTTAAAGCATCGTGTTTAACACCTACTTGAATTCCACCCGAATAATCCAATTCGTTTGCATGGATTTTAGCTTGTAAGCCCAGTTTCTTTGCTTCCGAAAGTATTCGATCTGTTTCTTCAATAGTGAAAAATCCTTTATCACAAAACACATCTACAAAATCAGCTAAACCTTCAGCAACGACTTTAGGTAACATCTCATCCACAATTAAATCTATATAAGCAGCACGATTTTCTTTGTATTCGGATGGAATTGCATGTGCTCCCAAACACGTTGCACGTATTGTTAA
>JBBALS010000296.1:0-3181 GCA_040402915.1 Flavobacteriales bacterium | reverse complement strand
TTGCCTTAATCATGAATGAATACAATGAAAATAATTGATTTGAATTCTGCTTTAAAGGAATTGTATTTTCGGCTAATTTAGGTTTTGTATTGCACGCTCGAAAGTAAATAAATTGGAATTGTAATCATTTCAATTTCCTGTAGCATCATGAAATAAAAACTACTACTTTTGCCCCAAATTCAAGTCGAAATGAATATTCACGAATATCAAGGTAAATCGATATTAAAGCGCTTCGGCGTTGCTATTCAGGAGGGTATTGTTGCCGAAACTCCAGAACAAGCGGTTGATGCCGCAAAACAATTGCAAGAACAAACTGGTACCGGTTGGTGGGTTGTGAAAGCGCAGGTGCATGCAGGTGGTAGAGGAAAAGGTGGTGGAGTTAAACTTGCCAAAAATCTGGATGAAGTGAAAGAAATTTCTTCGAAGATTCTTGGAATGACGCTAGTTACACCTCAAACAGGGCCAGAAGGAAAGTTCGTTCGTAAAGTGCTTATTGCACAAGATGTATATTATCCGGGTCCAGAAAAAACCGAAGAGTTCTACATGAGCGTATTGCTTGATCGTCAAACGGGACGCAACATTATCATTTATACTACCGAAGGTGGAATGGACATCGAGGAAGTTGCACACGATACTCCTGAAAAAATTCTTCGTGAAGAAATCGACCCGCGTGTTGGTTTACAAGGTTTTCAAGCTCGTAAAATTGCATACAACCTTGGACTTTCAGGCGAAGCGAACAAACAAATGGTGAAGTTCATTGGGTCACTTTACAAAGCATACGATGCTATTGACGCTTCCCAGTTCGAGATTAATCCGGTTTTAAAAACATCCGACAATAAAATCATCGCTGTTGATGCGAAGGTGAATTTGGATGAAAACGGTTTGTTCCGTCATCCAGATATCCTTGAAATGCGCGATGTGCACGAAGAAGATGCTACGGAAGTGGAAGCTGGTGAATTTAACTTAAACTATGTGAAGTTGGATGGAAACATTGGCTGCATGGTGAACGGTGCTGGTCTTGCAATGGCAACGATGGATATTATCAAACTTGCTGGTGGAGATCCTGCTAACTTCTTAGATGTTGGTGGTACTGCCGATGCAGCGCGTGTTGAACAAGCGTTCCGAATCATCTTGAAAGACGAAAACGTAAAAGCAATTCTCGTAAATATTTTTGGTGGAATTGTGCGTTGCGATCGTGTTGCGCAAGGAATTGTTGATGCATATAACAACATCGGAGAGATTCGTGTTCCAATCATTGTGCGCCTTCAAGGAACCAATGCTATTGAAGCAAAACGTATTATCGATGAGTCTGGACTTCGTGTTAAATCGGTTATTCTTTTACAAGAAGCTGCCGATAGCGTGAAAGAAGTTTTGGCTTAATTCTTAATAATTATTCTTTTAAAAAGGTGCTCTAACGGGCACCTTTTTTTATTTCATCTTGCGACGTATCTTTGGACAATGCTTTTAACAATTCAACGAAGTTTTCGTTTCATTTTCATCATTATCATTCTGCTTGTTTCTTTGCAAACTAGCGCGCAGTCGGATTTTATTTCGGGAGAATTTCTAGTTCAGTTGAAAGGGAATCAATCTGCCGCAATCCTCGAAAGACTTATTGAATCAACACATCCCGAATGGCAGTTTAAAGCCGAACGAATCCTTTCAAAACGATTTCACATTTGGATGTTTAAAGCCATTCCAGGAAATGAGCAATTGATTCTTGAATCATTTAAGAAGAACTCAAATGTCCTTTTAGCACAGGTAAATCATCAAGTGCAATTACGAAATACCGTTTCCAACGATTTTTCATTTACTCAACAATGGTCGCTCAATAACACGGGGCAAACGGGTGGAACTCCCGGAGCAGATATCGATGCAGAATTAGCATGGGATATTTCGACTGGAGGTTTAACTGCCGCAGGCGATACCGTTGTAATTGCAGTGATTGATGGAGGTTTTCAACTCGATCATCCCGATTTAATGGATAGTTACTATAAAAATCGAAACGAAATTCCCGCTAACGGAATTGATGACGACGAAAACGGGTATATTGATGATATTTCGGGTTGGGATGCATACAGTAACGATGGAGTCTTGCCAATCGATATGCATGGAACGCACGTTTCCGGTATTATCGGAGCGAAAGGCAACAACGCTATTGGAATTTCAGGTGTTAATTGGAATGCGCAAATTTTACCCATAGCAGGTTCTTCGGGAAACGAAGCAACGGTCATCGCGGCTTATGCTTATGCTGCTGAAATGCGCATTCAATATAACGAAAGCAACGGTATAAAAGGAGCTTTTGTAGTTGCCACCAATTCCTCGTTTGGTGTTGATTATGGTGATCCTGCCGATTTTCCTATTTGGTGCGCGTTTTATGATACCTTGGGTGCATATGGGATTTTAAGTGTGGGTTCAACAGCGAATGCCAATATCAATATTGATCAGGTGGGAGATATTCCGACAGCTTGTGTGTCCGAATTTTTAATTGCGGTAACCAATTCCACAAAAACGGATACCAAATACACGAGTGCTGGTTTTGGTATAGAAAGCATCGATATTGCGGCTCCAGGCGATGCGATTTATTCCTGTATTACCAATTCGGGATACGCCAATTTATCAGGAACTTCCATGTCTTCGCCGCACGTTACCGGTGCAATTGGTTTGATGTATAGTGCTGGATGCGAACAAATGATTATCGATTACAAAGAGAATCCTAGAGATATCGCCTTGCTAATGCGCCAATATCTATTAAACGGAGCAGAACAAATTCCGGCCTTTGATAACTTGGTAAATAACAACCGACGCTTGAATTTATTAGGCGCATTGCAACAAGTACAACAATACATTTGCGATACACTTGCTCCGCCAGTTGCCGGTTTTACCGCAGTTGCTCCCTCGGGTTGTCCAGGTACGGTTATTCATTTTCAAAATCTGAGTACGTCCAATGTGGATCAATTTGCATGGGAGTTTCCTGGTGGATTTCCAGTAAGCTCAATCCTCGCAAACCCAATTGTGCAATACAATGTCATGGGTGTTTTTCCGGTTCGCTTAATTGTATCGAATGCCAATGGAAATGATACACTAGAAATTTTATCGTTTGTAGACATTAACAATTCAGGAATACGTCAGGTTTTTAAAGAAACATTCGAGTTGGATTCATTGGAGAATTCGGGTTGGACTA
>JBBALS010000295.1:0-3186 GCA_040402915.1 Flavobacteriales bacterium | reverse complement strand
TTCCTGCTCAACTTTTTCAACGCCAATTTTATCGAGCTTGTCGATTGCTACTGTAATGTCGATTAATTGTTCTGGCTCACCAATTACTTCTGCAAGGCCACTTAGAACTTTGCGATTATTTATGAGAATTCGAACAGGTAAACCAAATGAAGTAAAAACCCGGTCATAAATCTGAATCAATTCTGCTTCGTTTATCAAGGAAGAACTTCCAACAACATCCGCATCGCATTGCCAAAATTCACGATAGCGACCTTTTTGTGGTCTGTCGGCGCGCCATACAGGTTGCATTTGATAACGTTTAAATGGAAATGCCAGCTTCTCTTTATTCATCGCAACGTAACGCGCAAAGGGAACTGTTAGGTCGTAACGCAGAGCTTTTTCACTTATTAGCGGAAGTATTTTATTTGGCTCATTCAAGTCCGCTTGCTGCTTTCTCACATCTTCCAAAAAATCGCCGGAGTTGACAATCTTGAAAATCAATCGATCGCCTTCATCACCATATTTCCCAGTTAATGTGCTTAGGTTTTCCATAGCAGGGGTTTCGAGCGATTGAAATCCATATAGCTCAAATGCATTTCGAATGGTTTCAAAAATGTAACGTCTCTGAGAAGTTTCAATAGGAGAGAAGTCGCGAGTTCCTTTGGGAAGAGATGGTTTCATATGCGTGCAAATGTATAAACGGAAATGATAATCAATGCCTTAAAATCACTGGAATTTCTCTTTGAGATAACGTCCAGTCCATAAGTCATCGCGTTTCGCTAAATCAGCAGGTAGTCCCTGAAAAACAACTTCACCTCCATTTTCGCCACCATCTGGTCCTAAATCAATGACGTAATCAGCGCATTTCACAACGTCTAAATTGTGTTCTATAATAACAAGCGTATGTCCTTGAGCAATTAGTGCGTTAAATGCGTCAAGCAGTTTGCGAATATCATGGAAATGCAGACCCGTTGTAGGTTCATCAAAAATAAATAGTGTGTGTAAAGCAGAACTGCCTTTTGTTAGGAATGAAGCTAGTTTAATTCGTTGCGCTTCTCCACCCGAAAGAGTTGATGATGCTTGCCCCAAATGAACATATCCCAAACCGACATCTGCCAAGGGCTGAAGTTTAGAGATAATTCTAAGGTCGGTAGCCGATGCATTTCCTCCATTGTTGAAATATACAATGGCATCATCAACGGTCATTTCCAATATGTTGAAAATATTCTTACCTCGATATTCTATTTCAAGTACTTCGTCTTTAAAGCGTTTTCCATTGCATACATCGCATTGCAATTTGATGTCTGCCATGAACTGCATCGAGATTGTAACAAAGCCCTCTCCTTCGCATTCTTCACACCTTCCTCCAACTACATTAAAGGAAAAAGCAGAGGGTTTGTAACCTCGCGTCTTGGACAAAGCTTGCAATGAAAATACAGCGCGAATCTCGTCGTATGCTTTTACATAGGTCACAGGATTACTCCGACTTGATTTCCCGATTGGATTCTGATCGATATATTCAACAGCACCAACGGTTCGGTAGTCACCTTCGAGTCGGTCGAATTGCCCCGTTTGTTCAGAATGCCCCTCAAACATCTTTTTGAGTGAAGGATAAAGAATCCGATTCACTAAAGAGCTTTTTCCTGAGCCAGAAACACCCGAGATCACGGTCATAACGCCTAAAGGAAACGTTACATCGATACTCTTTAGGTTGTTATGTCGAGCTCCTTTTATTTGAATGGATTGGTTCCATTTTCTTGTTTTTGCTGGCAATGCAATTTCTTTTCTACCAGTCAGGTAATCGGCAGTTAAACTGTTACCTGCAGAAATCAAGTCTGCATGAACACCTTGAAAAACAACTTCTCCTCCATGACTTCCTGCTTCTGGCCCCATGTCGATAATTAAATCGGCAGCTTTCATTATGTCTTCGTCGTGTTCAACAACAATGACGGTATTTCCTAAATCTCGTAATCGTTTTAATATGGTAATTAATCGTTCTGTATCACGCGAGTGCAAACCTATACTTGGTTCATCCAACACATAGAGAGAACCTTCAAGCGCAGAACCAATAGAAGTTGCTAAATTAATTCGTTGGCTTTCACCTCCCGAAAGACTTGATGAGAGTCTATTGAGTGTTAAGTATCCAAGTCCAACGTCGCATAGGAAACTTAAACGACTTTGTATTTCAATAAGAACGCGGTTTGCCACTTTCTTTTGATACTCGTTAAGCTGAATGTTATCAAAAAACACACGGATTTTATCAATTGGCATGAGCACCAGTTCGATGATATTTTTACCACCAACTTGCACATAACCCGCATCCATTCGAAGGCGCGTGCCTTTGCAGTTTGGGCAGGTTGTTTTTCCACGATAACGAGAGAGCATTACGCGGTATTGTATTTTAAAAGTCTGCTCCTCAACCATTTTGAAGAATGGATTTATTCCTTCGGCGAATGGGGTTCCATTCCAAAGTTGATCCAATTGAACCTCATCTAAATCGTAATAAGCGCGATGCACAGGGAAATCGACTTTCATAGCATATTTCACAAACGCATCTCGCCATTCCCCCATTTTCTCTCCTTTCCAAGGAGCAACGCAGCCTTCATAAACAGACAGACTTTTATCCGGAACAACTAAGCCCTCGTCAATTCCTATAATAGTTCCAAAACCTTCACATGTTTTACATGCACCAAACGGATTATTGAAACTAAAAAGATGCACACTCGGCTCTTCAAAAACAATCCCATCAACCTCAAACCGATTATTCATCCGTTTGGTAATGATTGTTCCATCGGCTTTTACAACTTCAACGATGCATTCGTTATTCCCTTCATAGAAGGTAGTTTGAACTGAATCGGAGATTCGGCTATTGTTATCTTCATCCTCCTGATTAACAACAAATCGATCTATAAGCAACTCCAATGATTTATTACTAAGCGTATCCGACAATTGTTCCCAATCTTCGATACGTTTCAGTTCATTATCTATTCGAAGTCTCGAAAATCCAAGTTGCCTTAAAAGCGCTAATTTCTCGGGTGTGTTTTCGAAACGATCATTGTTCAGAGGAGCATACAAAGAAATTCGGTCGCCTTGGTCTTGTGTATTGATAAAATCCACAACATCGGAAGAGGTAAATCGGGTAACCAATTCACCCGAAACAGGCGAAAACGTTTGCCCGATTCTTGCAAAAAGCAATTTCATGTAATC
>JBBALS010000294.1:0-3208 GCA_040402915.1 Flavobacteriales bacterium | reverse complement strand
CGAAGCGGAAGCCAAAGCTAAAGCGGATGCCTTAGCAAAGTCCGAAGCTGAAAAATCACAAAAAGCAGCGGATGCAAAAGCCCGCGCCGAAGCGGAAGCCAAAGCTAAAGCGGATGCCTTAGCAAAGTCCGAAGCTGAAAAAGCACAAAAAGCAGCTGAAGCAAAAGTTCGTGCGGATGCGGAAGCTAAAGCTAAAGCGGATGCCTTAGCAAAGGCAGAAGCTGAAAAAGCACAAACAGCCGCCGAAGCAAAAGCACGTGCCGAAGCGGAAGCAAAAGCTAAAGCGGATGCCTTAGCAAAATCCGAAGCTGAAAAAGCACAAAAAGCAGCTGAGGCAAAAGCCCGTGCCGAAGCAGAAGCCAAAGCCAAAGCCGATGCAATAGCGAAAGAAGACGCCGATAAAGCACAGAAAGCTGCCGAAGCAAAAACACGTGTTGAAGCTGAAGCCAAAGCAAAAGCCGATGCATTAGCGAAAGAAGAAGCAGATAAAGCACAGAAAGCTGCCGAAGCAAAAGCACGTGCTGAAGCTGAAGCTATTGAGCAAGCAAGAATTGCAGCCGAAGTGAAAGCTCAAAAGGAAGCCGAGGCGAAAGCAAAAGCTGAAAAAGATAGCATAACAAAAGCACAGAAAGAAGCAGCTGAAAAGGCACGATTGGAAGAGATTGCAGCAGAGAAAGCCAGAAAGGACGCAGAAGATATAGCGCGTAAACAAGCGGAAGATAAGGCAAGAATTGAAGCGGAAGCTATCGCTAAAGCAAAGAAAGAAGCTGACGAAAAAGCGAAGATCGATCGTGATATTGCTGAAAAAGCAAAACGTGATGCAGAGATCAGAGCGAAAGCGGAAGCCGATGCAATTGCCAAAGCTGAAAAAGAAGCTGCCGAAAAATTACGTTTAGAAACGGAAGCGAAAATAAAAGCGGAAGAAGCAGCTCAAGCAAAGGCTCGTGAAATAGCAGAAGCTAAAGCAGCAGCCGAAAAAGCAGCAGCCGAAAAAGCAAAACGTGAGGCAGATGAAAAAGCTCGCCAGGAATCCGTTGCAAAAGCAGCTGCAGAAAAAGTAAAACGTGATGCTGAAGAGAAGTTAAAACGTGAAGCTGAAGAGAAAGCACGGGAAATTGCAATTGCTGATGCAGCAAAATTAAAAGCACAGAAGGAAGCCGACGAGAAAGCTGCAAAGGAAGCCATGGAAAAAGCGCGTCAGGAAGCAATAGCTAAAGCGGCTGCTGAAAAAGCTCGTGTTGAAGCCGATGCGAAGGCGAAAGCAGAAGCTGAAGAACAAGCACGTCGTGATGCAGCTGCCAAAATACTGGCTGATAAAGCGGCAAAAGCAGCCGAAGAAGCAGCCGAAAGAGCTAAACCTGTTGATCAACGAGTGCGTGAGCGTATTGAGAAAATGGTGAAAGAGGGCTTGAAAGAAGAAAACGTACAATTACGTCCATACGAAGCAGCCCTTCAAGGATATGCAACCAAGTATTATGGCTATATCAACTTTGGTGATGGTAAAGGAAATGTTGAGCTTAGCAAAGATGAATTCCTAGAATATGCCAAGCGCTTCAAAATTGCGAAGGAAGGAAAATAAAAGATTCTAGTTCAAATCTTGAATATCGAGCATTCCTATTAACTCCCCGTTGTTCATAACCAAGAGGTTGTCAATTCGCTTACTTTTCAATATCTGAGCAGCATCTTTTAAATATGCATTGGCTTCGACAGAAATAGGTTGCTTGAATTTTAAATCGGAAAGTTTCATAGTAAGAATATCTTTCCCATCGCCTTGAAGCAATCTTCTTAAATCTCCATCGGTAAATACACCAATTACTTTTGCCTGTTCATCTAATACAGCAACAGCCCCAAGTCCACCCTGACTCATTTGAACAACCGCATCCAATATCGTATCGCTAAGTCTAACTTGTGGATTTATATCTCGAAGTACATCTTTAACAAGCGTGGTTAGAAAACGATTGCTTTCAAAAAACTGCTGATTGCTTTGGTTTGAATAATCGTTTTCAGTTAATCCTTTTATGATGTTCCAAGGAAGTGCAATTGCATGAACACCAAGATTTAGTGCATTTCGAACATGCTCAGCAGATCTAATTTCGGTAATCATTACTTTAGTTGCATAATCATATTTCTTAGCACATGCAATGTTTTGCTCGAGTAAAGCCGACGAATCATATCCATGATCTTGCAGTTTGCCTGCTGGAATACTAACGTAGGCAGCTCCAGCCTGCATGGCAACATAGGCCTGTTGCAAAGTGAAAACCGATTGGATATTGATTTTAATTCCTTCTTTACTTAAAATTCTGCACGCTTTTATACCTTCCATCGAAACTGGAATGCGTAAAACAATTCTATCTGAACTAATGCCGATACTCATTAAACGGTGCGCCTCATGCACTATTGTTTCTGACTTTTCGCCAATCGCATCGATATGAATAACATTTGCTAGACTGCTTATTTTTTGGATCAACGCAGTTTCATCATTTATTGTTGAACGTTGAATGAATACAGGTGAAGTGGTTAATCCAGATGGAATACCCGATTTAAATGCTTCTTCAATTTCTTTCAAATCGTGCGACTCGAGATACAATTCCATAGCGTGTGTTCTTTCAATTAATACACAAAGAAAATAGGAAAATTCAACATTCCCATTTTATTATTCCAACTTAATTCTGGGATTCGTTTTTTGACCAATTTCGGAATGCTTGTTTTTGCTCATTATTGGCCGAATTATCGATGGTGATATTTCTACCGCTGAAATACTTTTCATCCGTTGATTTCAATGCAAACCTTTTCAATCGTTCTTTTGAAAAAACATGCAAGGGAATTTCGGTCTGCTTATCGGTTAATAATGTCCAGTTGTTCCCGAGTTTTCTGTCGTTACAAGCAATAATCTGATCACCTACAAGTAAGCCCGAGGCTTCAGCGGGTGATCCGGGAGCTAACATCGCAATGGTTGTTTGTCCTCCAGATTCAAGAATGCGAAATCCAAATCGATGCTCCGCTTCTGAAAAAGGCAAATGCATGTTGAGGTTTAGTCCAATGCGAGCAAAACATCGAATTAACTCAGGTTCGAAATCATGCGTTCCTTCTACGTAATTCGCATAGAAATCGGTAAAATCGATGCCTGAAATGTCCTGCAAAATATCAAGGATACGTTCTTCCGAATATGATTCTCCAGAACGAGCATCTCCATAAACCCCTTTCATCA
>JBBALS010000293.1:0-3212 GCA_040402915.1 Flavobacteriales bacterium | reverse complement strand
TCTTAAACAATGTTGTTTATGCTTGTTGCTCTGGATTTATCAAAGGATATTCTCTTACGAATGGAACACAAGTGTTTAATTTAAATACCGGAGCTACTTTCCTTAATGGCATTACCAGTGATGGGATGAATACACTTTTTGCAACCGATTTTACTGGCAAGAAAATTTACCGAATCAACACCCCGTCAACGACATTCAATGTGATGGCTTCAGGACTAACACTAAGTCCTAATGGAATTGTTTACGACCAAGCGCATAACCGATTGGTGTTTGTAAACTGGGGAACAAATGCTCCCATTAAAGCGCTTTCATTATCCGATTCTGTGGTTACAACCTTGGCAACAACCACACTTGGAAACTGCGATGGGCTTGCTTGGAATGGCCTGGACATATGGTATGTTTCGGCTTGGACAGGACAAAAAATTGTGAAGTTCAATGCTAATTTTTCTGCTGCACCGGTAACTGTTGCAACTGGAATGTCGAGTCCGGCTGATATTTATTACAACACGAATTCGGACACACTTGCTATCCCTAATTCAGGAAACAACACCGTTTCATTTATTGGATTTACACCTATCGTCAATGTTTCATGTAGTTTATTACCCATAACAACAAACGCTAATCAAGCTATTTTTGAGGGCAGTCAACTTTCCTTTGGCGATTCAGTTTTGCGTATTTCACTGACCAATACTTCTGGTTTAGGATTCGCTTATCCTTTGGCACGTATCACGCCCGTTTCTGCACTTCCAAGCGGAATGAGTTTTGGGGGAAATGGCGGAGGTTTTGAGGTTTTCGCCTCGGCATGGAATCCGGATTCAGTTGCTGAAGCGCAGTTCTTTTTTAATGTGACTCAAGCGATTCCGGAGAACACCCTGCTTGATTTCACTTTAGAAGTTACCAATCTAAGTCCATCGTCGGCCGATACCTGCTTTTTCGCTGAAACGTTTAGTGTAAACCTCAACCCAGGAATTGTTTTAGGGGTGGATGATGTTGAACAAAACTGGACTGCTTACCCCAATCCAAGCAATGGGATTATTAATATTCAAATCCCATCGAACCAAGGAACTTTAAGTATTTACGATTATTCAGGAAGATGTATTTATAATTCAGAAATTCATTCGAAGCAACTAACTATTGGAAAGGATATTTTGTTGAATTCAGGAGCTTATCATCTGGTTTGGATTTCAAAAAATTCCAAAAAATCATCTCGCAAAACAGTGATTGTAAATAATTAATTGAAACATCATTCCATTTCAAAATTCCTCCATTGAATTCATGAAAATTAACTGGTTTAAACCACGCACTTTTATTCTTGCATGTATAATAAGCAATGGATTTTCAATAAGTGCACAGAATTCCAAAGGTGCTTCGGAGGGAGTGAAATTAATTCCCATTGAAACGCCCAAGGGGAAATTCAATGTATGGACGAAAACCATCGGCAACAACCCAACTATGAAGTTGCTTTTGCTAAATGGAGGTCCAGGTTTAACGCATGAGTATTTTGAATGTTTCGAAAATTTCTTCCCTAACCAAGGAATTGAGTTTATTTATTACGATCAGCTTGCATGTGGAAACTCCGACAATCCAAAAGATACTTCATTATATGATTTACCCCGATATGTGGAAGAAGTAGAACAGGTGCGCATTGCCTTGAATTTAGACAAAAGTAACTTTTACCTTTTGGGACATTCATGGGGTGGGATTTTAGCCATGCAATACGCCTTGAAATACCAAGATAAAATGAAAGCCCTCATCATTTCGAGTATGATGGCGAGCGTTCCTGAATATGGGAAATATGCCGACAAAGTATTGGCAAAGCAGATGGATCCGGAAGTATTAGACAGCATTCGCGCAATTGAAAAGCGAAACGACTTCCAAAATCCGAGGTATATGGAATTGCTGACACCTCATTTTTACAATAAGCACATTTGCAGATTGAAAGTTTGGCCCGAACCTTTAACACGCTCATTTAGTCATATAAACAACGAGCTGTATGTTATTATGCAAGGCCCAAGTGAATTTGGAGTTGCAGGAAAACTTGTAGATTGGGATGTGAGCAAAAATTTGAAAGACATTAAAATTTCAACTTTAACCATTGGCGCAACACACGATTCGATGGATCCAAACTATATGGAATGGATGAGCAAGCAACTTCCAAAGGGAGAATTCTTGCTTTGCAAAAACGGAAGTCATTGTTGCATGTTCGACGATCAGGAAACATACATGAAGGGTTTAATATCATTCATCAAGCGAGTTAATTAATAACAAAAAAAACGACCCACCTCGCGGCAGATCGTCTTTCCAAACCAAAAACTATTTTAAAAATCTCTTTTCTACGAAGAGCGATATGCCATTTCGGTAGGCGATTTTGAATGTGGACCAAGGAATACCCGTGCATAAATTCTGATGATTGCCAAGCCATCGATGATGAAACTTAGCGATGTGAAAAATGCGAGTAAGTATTGATCGGCGTGAATGTGCGAAAAGATCAAATCTTCCCCAATAAACGTGGGTGAAATGGGGAAACCTGTAACTCCCAAACATGCAATAAAAAACACCAACGCAATTTTTGGATGCTTGAATGAATGACCATGAAACTGATCTAAATCGATACTTTGTTCTATTTTTCGTAATCGACGAAGACAGAAATATCCAACAATTCCGGCTAGTATAATTCCGCTGAGGTAAAGATGCACCTGTTCGAACATGAATTTTTCGTTGAACGAAATAGCTAAAGCTACCCAAAAGTGGTTCATGATGATGAGCATCCAACTTAGTTTAACGTTGATACGTTCCGAAAACGCTTTCAACACCATGATTACCCCGATAAGCGAGAAAACAATAGGCAAGTACATTTGAACATTGTCGGGCAGAACTTCTCGGTGATATACACAGAATAAACCTGCAGAATAGATTAAGATAAAAAAGCCTGCGACACGTTTAATACTCATAAAATCGAGTTTTTTACCCACCAATTTTAATGGATTCCATAAGCGGCGATACATAAAAGAATCGAGGTTCCATTCTTTTAAACTCAATATATACAATGAATATTCAAGGCGTTTGGGCCAAGAGTCTTCGAAGGTTTGTTTACGAGGAACAAAATTGTAAAACTGCTCACGAATCATATAGCTAACCACCGAAGGTGAAACCAATAACTGATAGGTTCTTAAAAAGGCATTACCCGCAAAATGAAAGAGTGCCAGACTTTC
>JBBALS010000292.1:0-3239 GCA_040402915.1 Flavobacteriales bacterium | reverse complement strand
ATTTTATCAGTTTAACCGGTTTAATGGTAGCACGCGTTATAACTGCAATAAGCGGATTGTCCTCATCCAAATTTGTAGAAGTTGTAAAAGGATTATGGCCAGACCACAGGCCCTTGGCTTGTTTCGGTTTCATGAAGATGGTCCACTGTTCGCTGCTGTGCATCTTGTAACGCTTATAAATTTCAGCATCATTAAAAAAGCGATCAGCGCATTGCTCATTGTCCCAAATGCCCAACATGGCATAAACGCCCCAGTCGGGTAATGGACTAAATCCTGGCTCGCGACCACTGCCCATGAGTTTGTAAAATTGTAACCCAGGTGTTTTTTTGATATGTGCATGCGCAAACTGCATTTGACCGAAAGCCCAAATTTTAGAACTTATATTATGGAAGCGAAACAAAGTAAGCGTTGTGATGGAACTCATTAGGAAATGATAAAGAAACCAAACAACAAACTTATTCCTATTTAAGTTTAAAAATACGAAGTCTGTATAGCATATTCTCGACAGGTTAATCGAAGTAATAATAGAATAGAGCCAACAAAATAGTATCGCTAAGCAAAGAAGCTGAATGAAAAAGTTATTTTACCACAGAAGCAAAAAGAGCATTGATTTTAAAATCCCACATAGAAAAAAACCGATATTAAATAGAGCAGCTTGTTTATGCCTTGTATGAGTTATGTGAAGATGAAACTAAGATTGCAGAAAAAAGTTCGGAATGATGCTAAACTGATTCAATATTAAAGTTCCAATCAAGTAATATCTTTGTTTCTATTATCAAAGAATTGGACAAAGGCATTATCGTTTTTTCGAATGCTTTAACAAGCAAGGCAATCCAAAACGTTAAGCATTTCTTTTATCATCATTTTAGACGGGTTGATTAGGCGAAAATGGTATTCAACCGTAAATTACAATGAAAATTCTTTTCTTTGGATAAGACTTAAAAATCTTATATTTGAATTAAATTATTCGTAATGACTTTTAAGCAAGTTTGTCTGGTAAATAATAATCAAATAGTGGTAACATTACCACCGAATTTTGAAAACAGAAGGCAGGTTACTGTTTTAATTGACGACCAAGTCGACAGTAGAGATCAGAAACTGGCTCTTCTCAAAGATGCCTCAAAAGACCCTTTATTTTTATCCGATATTTCTGAAATCAATAGTGACTTTGACTCAATCGACAACGAGACCAAATGAAAATTGAAAAATGGAGTATTTATCGAGCAAATCTTGACCCTGTTATTGGTTCAGAGCAAGGGAAATCAAGACCTGTTCTTGTTGTAAGCGAAGATGAAATTAACGACTTGCTTAATACTGTAAATGTTATACCTATCACATCTAGAAAAATTGGACGAAAGATTTATCCAAATGAATCCTTAATTTCGGCTAATAACTTTGGACTGGAAAACGAATCTATTATTCTTTGTCATCAAATCCGAACAATTGATAAACAAAGGCTTTCAAAAGAATACGGACATATTTCAGATCAACGTTTACAGGCAGAAATATTCGATGCCTTGTGTTTTCAATTAGGAGTTGACCGAGAAAATAGCACCTTCAGATAACACCGTTCAAAAAAAGATTTTGGTCTCGCGCTTCAAATTAAAGATTTTAGCGAATAAGATTTATGGATTGCTTACCAGATGAATTTCTTCTTCGAGTTAACTGAGGTTGAAATTCAAATTGAAGAAAGTTCGAAATGAGATTAGACGGACTCAACATCAAGAATCCCATTATGTAATGCGTCTGTTTCTGTTAATAGAGAAATCGAGAAAGGCAGAATTGTTTTTCGTTAACAAAGAAGCAAGGCAGAAAATCTCAGCAACGCAATCCTAAATCGTTTCGCATTTCATCCTCAATTATTTTAAGCAGTTTGCTGATTTAGAATTAGTATTAGGTCAGAAATTGTAATAAAAATTCAAGCACACAACAACAACTCATTATTTTTTTGGCAATATTATTTTTTTTCATTTTATTTATGAACAATTCACAACTGATTTTATTTATACTATGGAAATAACTTTAATTCAGAAATTGGATATTATCACTATTAATCATCCCATCATCGATTCACTTGTAGACGAGGCAATGAATCATCGTGCCGTAAACCACCCTTTTTTAAATTCACTTGCCAACGGAGATTTCGCAAATATGCCCGAAGTAATGCGCGATTTTGCAGGTCAATATGGGTTTTACAGTGCTTGGTTCCCTCGCTATCTTACAGGAGTTATTTCCAAATTGGAAAATGCTGAACACCGAGCTCATTTATTGGATAATTTAGCAGAAGAAAGTGGACATCTTCCCGAAGAAGATATGGAGGCTATCCGTGCTTTGGGCATTAAAGACGAATGGGTTCAAGGAATCGCTCACCCAAAATTATTTAAACGATTTCAACATGCCATTGGTGCTGAAATGAATGCTAATCCTGGTATTGAAGTGGATATTTGGAGAGATGGATTTTTATCGCTCATTCAAAATTCAAATAAATCTGCAACAAGTGCAGTTGGTGCTATTGGTTTGGGTACTGAGTCGGTAGTGAAATTAATCTATAGACCCATTATAAAAGCAATCCAAAAACATACGGATCTCACGTTGGAGCAATATGTGTTTTTCCCACTTCATACAGAGGTTGATGACGAACACGGTTTAATTCTTCTTGACATTGCACGTCAAATGATTGAAGAAGGCAATCAACAAGCCTATGAATTAAGAAAAGGGATGCTTACTGCATTAAATTTACGTGCTTCTTTTTGGGATGATATGACCATTAGAGCACAAAAATTAGGGTAGGATGTCGGCGCAGCTCTGTTTACAAGCACTCCGAAATACATGGCTTGAAGAGTCGGAAATTCAAAGAATCCAAGGTGGGTTCGATGCTGTTCAATTAGCATTGGATAAAAACGCTCTCGAACATTTAACTGGTCTTCCTGCATTTGTCTCTCTGCTGTATATAACTTGCTTAAATAACAAGGAGTCATTTGGCAAAATGGGTGCAATGTTAAATCATGAAGTTTCGGAAATTCCGCAATACACGGCAACCGAAGAACTAGTTTGGGATGCCATTTGGATTGATTTACAATGGAACAGAACGGGCATGTTAAATGAAAAAATAAATGCCCGAAAATCATTAACACATTCTGATTCAGCAGACGATTTTATTTCAAATGTTCAGGATAATCGATTAGAAAGTATTTACAATAATCAATCGGATAAATTAAACATCGATTTTGTTGTGCAAC
>JBBALS010000291.1:0-3241 GCA_040402915.1 Flavobacteriales bacterium | reverse complement strand
TTTTGCTAGCATTGTCCCAGGTCGACCATTCTGCCAAAGATAAACTTCGAATGAAAAAACTGCGGTCAATTGCCTCAGTCAAAGCAGATAAATTGCTTTTTTTCAAAACATTAACTCCAATAGATGAGCCTTGAGTAGGTGCTTTAACTACGCAGGGAAATTTAATGTTGTTGTTAATTTGTTGAAGTGTATCAGCAGCATTTCTATGATTTATCCATGATTCTCGAGTAATCGTTAGAAATTCCGGGCCGTTAAAACCCGCTTGCTGCATCATTCTTTTTTGGACAATTTTATTGATTCCAATGGCGCTTGGTAATATACCTGAACCTGTATAAGGAATGTCGAGATACTCGAGCAAACCCTGAATACGGCCATCTTCTCCATAAGGACCATGCAAACAAAGAAATGCTAAATCGATGTATTGCTTTAAGTCGCCTGTTGGGATTTTATTTCCCATGTGCTTCGCCAGCACTTCTTGTTCTTGACTATTGATATTCCCAAGTGATTCTGCATAAATCTGAAAATCGCCTTCGCTGAAAGGAATCGAATCGGGTGCAGGATAAAAATCGCGGATGCTTCCTTTATATACGAATTCCCAATTCAACAAAATGAAATTATTGAAACTGTCTACAAAAATGGGAACGGCTTCGAAAAGACTTTTGTTTAGATTATCGTATACGGTTCTACCACCTGCAAATGAAATTTCGCGCTCTTTTGTTCTGCCGCCGAATAGTATGCCTACTTTGATTTTCATGATTGTATTAATTCTAACCTCGTAAAACTAAAGTATTACTCAACGGGCAATAAATGCTAAGTCGGAACTTATGAAGATAAACGGGTTGAAAAGAAGAACGAAAATTATTGAGCTTTATAGTTCTGAATGAAAAAATCGCTCCTTGCTATTCTGATTGCAAGGGAAATTGGAACGCACTTAAACTATCCTTGCGCAAAAGATAAATACGATCTTGATTGATGCACATATCGATGTAATCATTGATTGGAAGTTCGAATTGATTCTCTTGCAGTGTTTTTATCTGAAAAGCTTCTAATATTCCTGGTGTTTTAGAGTAAAAAATGTTTTGTCCGATTACCTGAAATTTCGATAATCCTGTTATCGGGATTGTTCGGATGTAAGTTCCGAAAATATCAAATTGCAAGATGCCTCTTTCTGGAACACTCATATACAAATGATTATCGTGCTCCATCAGGTATTTCGGGTCGGGAGTATATCCTAAAATTTGGTTAAGGTTTAAAATCTGAACAGTGCGTTGCATTTCTTGATTAAATCGTGTTAGCGAATATGCAACACCATCATACACCCAAATTCCATTTCCATAAGAAGCACACATGAGCGAAGCTTGTTCCAAATCAAACTTTTCTAATTCAATGGCATTTCCATTTTCGGTAAGGGTATTATCCAAATATAGAATACGCGAAAAATCTTTGTAAAAAACGGCAATCTTCAATGGATTCATTGCATCAATAGCACTTATCTTTCCTAATCGTTTATTGCTAAATGTTCGAAAGAAAGTTCCATTGTCGCGATATTTATTAAGCACATCTTTATCTATTACCAATGGATTGCCAAGATTGTCGGTTGCAACTTTATCTCCTTTAACGGGAATCGTCCATACACGCTCGAAGCCAGATTTAACAGGTAAAAGCAGATGTAAAAGCAGGAGGATTGGATAAAACATAAATAATTGCTGTAAAATTATGATGCCTACTTAACCATTGAAAGTTCAAGAATCTCCTCAATAAATGCGCGGTTATTCGATAACCGTGGAACTTTATTCTGCCCCCCTAATTTACCACGTTTATTCATCCAATTATAAAAAGTATCTTTTCCCATAACCTGAATTACAGGCAGTCTTAAAGTGATGTTTTTATAACGCTTGGCTTCGTAATCGGAGTTTAACGATTTCAATGCATTATCTAGAACTTCGATGAAATAATCTAGATTTTCGGGGGCTTCCTCAAATTCAATTAACCATTCGTGTGCACCATTGCTGTTAATCTCCATGAAAATTGGTCCAGCAGTATATTCCCGTATAATCGATTGTGTTTTTTCGCAGGCAATGGCTAGTCCTTTTTCGGCATTGTCTATAATTAATTCTTCCCCGAATGTATTGATGAAATGCTTTGTTCTTCCGGCAATTTTAATTCGATAAGGCGTTACCGAAGTGAATGTGATGACATCGCCAATTTTATACCGCCAAAGTCCTCCATTGGTTGTAATGACCATTGCATAATTGACGCCCAATTGAACTTGGTCGAGCCAAATTACTGGAGGGTTTTCTTCATCTGCTAAATCTGCTGGAATAAACTCGTAAAATATTCCGTAGTCGAGCATCAACAACATTTCTTCTGAATTCCGTTGGTCTTGAATACCAAAAAAACCTTCGGACGCATTGTAAATTTCTAGGTAATTCATCTGATTCGAAGGAATCATCTTCTTGTATTGCTCGCGATACGGTGTAAAGTTGACACCCCCGTGTAAAAAGAGTTCCAAATTGGGCCAAACTTCCAAAATGTTCGTTGCGCCTTTCAATTCAACAATACGTTGCAATAAAATCATCATCCAGCTTGGTACACCCGAAAGATTGGTTACATCTTCCTCGCTTGTACTACTTGCGATTCGCTCGAGTTTTGCCTCCCATTCACCCATCAATGCAATACTTAAATCGGGCGTTCTGATATATTCAACCCACATGGGCAAGTGCTCCATAATGATTGCACTTAAGTCGCCAAAGGATGTATTTCCTGATTTCTGATTCAGCTGGTGCGAGCCTCCTAAAGTGAGTCCCTTTCCTGCAAATATTTTGGTTTCAGGGTAGTTATTGCAATAGATAGAAAGCATGTCTTTACCGCCTTTGAAGTGGCAATCTTCCATCGATTCTTTACTCAATGGAATGAATTTACTTTTGTCGGATGTGGTCCCTGATGACTTTGCAAACCAACGTATTTCCGAATGCCAGAGGATGTTTTGCTCACCCATCATCATGCGTTCGATGGCGGGTTTTATGGATTCGTAATCTTGAATTGGAATGTGTTTTTGAAAACTATCGTATGAACCGATGCTCTTGAAATTCATCTGCTTTCCAAATTCGGTGTCTTGTGCTTGGTTGATGAGTTTTCTGCGCCATTCATCTTGAACTTCCAATGGAAATTTCATAAACAACTCCATCTGATGAATCCGTTTTTGCATGACCCAAGAAAGAATGGAATTGATTATCGACAT
>JBBALS010000290.1:0-3263 GCA_040402915.1 Flavobacteriales bacterium | reverse complement strand
TAGTGTTTGGGTTTTCGCCTTTGAAGAACGATAAACCACCTCTTCGGTTTCCAACGATCATTTCCGGAAAGCCATCCTGATCTAAATCTGCATTTGCACAACTCGAAAGAACTCCTTCTCGGATATTTGCTAAACTAGAATCGATTACTTGAAATGGTGAAGCAAGGTTTTCGGGATACATTTTCCATAGAAACATTCTCCCTGATTCACTTCCGCTAAAGATGAAATTTCCGTTGTTATTGCTGAAAAAACTGGGACTGCTATAGCCGTAGTTACTGTAGCTTTCTTGTATGGTTTCTGCATTTCCAAAATTTACATAGTTTGGACTTGCTGGGAAGTTGGCTGTTGTTGAGTTTCCGTTATTTAAAAAGCATTGTAATCGACCTGACTTTCCACCGATAATGAGGTCAGTTAATCCATCATTGTTTACATCTCCCGAAGTTGGGCAAGCAAACTGTTCGCTTACAATTGAACTTAAAAGATTGGGGTTGATTGTATAATCATTTCCTGTGGGGTTTTTGATCAAAGCACTCAACGTCCCATTTAAATTGCCAATGACCAAATCTTTGCGTCCATCCCCATTCAAATCGATGGCAGTGGGAGCGAGATGTTTGAAATTGTATTGCCGCAATTGACCTATGTCGGTATTTGTTAATCGGTAAACAGGAATTGTATTGGAGCCACTATTTTCAAATAGTTGGATGGAAGCTCGGTTGTTGCCTTCGAGAATAGGATTTACATTCGGTTCAAATTCGCCTGAATTGCCAACAATCAAATCAAGATCTCCATCATTATCGTTATCAATGAAACAAGGAAATGCTCCTTTCCCCAAATCTAAAATCTCGTTGCTTAAAAAAGGAACTTCATTTTGCGTAACGTGGAAGTTGCTCGCGTTGGATGCATACATCAATACATTTCGACCTTTATCGAGCGACTGGCTTTCAGAATTGGGTGCAATAATTAAATCGGGAAATGAATCTCCGTTTGCATGAATTCGAAATGCTCCTGGAAAGATAGGAATGGAATAATTCGAAAATGCAGCTGGGTAATTAGTTGGTGTTGGAATAATGATGTCGGTTCCTGCAACGGGTTCGTTTATCAAGCACAAGATTTCTGGAAAGGAAACATCGCCCAAGAGCAAATCTTTGTCACCATCTTGATCGATATCGTCAAGTAATAATGTCGATCCGCTGTGCCGTTCTCCCGAATTTCTGCCGCAGCTATCGTTTAGGTTTACTGTGTTATTGGTTGCATTCTCGGTAATCTTCCCCCAGTTGTTCGAAGCGATTTCGAATTGTAGCGAATCGGAATTTCCATAGAGTTCTTGAGAGAGATTTCGATGATATTCCAAACAAGTCCCTAAAATGTAAAACGTGATAATATCTATATCGCCATCCATGTCAACATCGTCAATAGCCGGAATATCAATTCGACTTACAAAAAGATTTATCGATGAGCTTCCGTAATCGGAATACAGCAATTCAGTTTCGAGTTGAAAGGAAGAAGTGGCAGCTGAAAAAGACGTGTTTTTATAGATGCTAATTCCATTGCCAGCCGAACAGAAAATATCGGGTTTGCCATCTTGGTTATAATCCCGAAGAATCATCCAATCGTGTATCACTGGAAAAATGGATTCGAGTTGTGGCGCAAATTGAAATGTTTGACCATCGGCGTTCCTTGTAAAGCATAGAATCTTATCTCCACTTCGATCAAATACAACGATATCTAACCGTCCGTCACCATCTAAATCGCATTCATTAAACTGCGGTGCATTCAAACCTCCTACCCAAGCTTTAGGCAAAGGAGATTGACCATTCAATTCATACACAGGAATAGAGGCATCGCGATTAAATCCAAAGGGTGTTTGCGCTATGATGCTCGAATTTCCGAGGAGCATCAACCACAAACAGGTAATGAAAAACCTGATTGAGGAGTTAATAGTTGATGAGTGAATCGACAATGGGCGCATAACGAAGCAATGAATCACGACCTTTTAAAAAATCCAATTCTATTAAAAACGAAAAGCCAGCAACATGTGCATTTTGTTGTTGGATGAGTTCTGCCGCAGCTATGGCAGTTCCGCCGGTGGCCAACAAATCGTCATGAACAAGAACGTTCCATTCGGGTTTTAATGACCCCACATGCATTTCAACCGTTGCAGTTCCGTATTCGAGTGAGTAGGAATGTTGGATGGTATTGAAGGGAAGTTTTCCGGCTTTTCGAACGGGAATAAACGGCACATTGAGTTGTTGCGCAATGAGCATCCCAAATAAAAACCCACGACTTTCAATACCAACAACCGCATCAATTTCTGTATTGCGGTATGCATCGGCTAATGCAATGGTTATTTCCCTGCACAAAACAGGGTTTTCTAAAATGGGGGTAATGTCTTTAAATAAAATTCCAGGTTTTGGAAAGTCAGGTACATCTCGGACTGTAGCTTTTACGCGTTCTTGGATACTCATTCTAGTTTTACATAATGAACCAGTTTCTCATATATTTCGGGACGAAGTGTGTAAATATTCTTCAGGCCTTCAACGTTTCGAAATGGTCCGTGTTGAAGTCGGTAATTTACGATGCTTTTTCCCACACCATACCAACAATAAGGATGTTTTTGTAAATCTTCTAAACCCAACTGATTAATATTTAATTTTTGAATCATTGATGAATCCACTTTTACTTGCATTCGCAGCGTGTTTAATAAGGTATCGCTAAATCCTTTCATTTCTATAAGTTGCTCCAAACAATAAAATCCACCCAATTGATCTCTTCGTTTAATAATCCTTCGTGCCCAACCAGGACCAATACCTCGTAATGAAACTAAGGCAATAGAATCGCAACGATTGAGTTCAATAATAGCAATTTGTCGCTTAGTGTTTTTGGGGAATTGTTCTGATTTATAGGTTTTATCTGGCAAATTCAGGAATGGCTCCAAACTTAAAAATCGTTGGTCGCTCATGCAATACAGTTTCTTTAAATCTTCCTTGAATTTAAATCCTCCCGATTTATTTTGAAATTTTAAGATTGATGAAGCTTCCTTTTTTGAGAAACCGATTTTAACCCAATCGTTCTCTTTCATATTATTGGGATCGATTACTTTATTGATAGTCAGTTCTGATTTCTTTTCATAACTATAGTTTTGCTCATGCACCTGCGTGGAATCTTCTTGGTCCATTTGCTTTACCATTTCTTGTAAGGCAATTAATTCATTGGGAGGAATGTGAAAAGTGACCTCCGAATCCAATCGAATCCAAATACGAAAG
>JBBALS010000289.1:0-3263 GCA_040402915.1 Flavobacteriales bacterium | reverse complement strand
CTTGATTGATCTCAAATTTATGGCAGTTACTTGGCAGCAACCAAGGGTGGAAACGACGCATACCAAATCACGTCAAAGCTAAAAATAGTCTCGACATTTATAAAAACTCTGCTAGAGTAATAAGAGTTAGGTGACTGTTCTTTCATATTTTGGTCTTGTAGCTCAATGGTAGAGCAGTTGACTTTTAATCAATTGGTTGTGGGTTCGAGTCCCACCGAGACCACCATTTTTAAGTAGATACCCGTTTAATGAAAATAATCGCCCAATATGTCTAGGGTTCTTTAGATTACTACGGTGCGGAAATTGACAAATACACCGAACATCTACTTAATTCATTTTTAGTTTGACAAAATATAAAATACGTTCATAGTTATGTTTGTTCTTTTTAAGGCCAACTTCGCATAATCTGGCATTGCAGCACTTTTGTAAAGTGCCGTCGAAAGACATTATCGGTTCAAATCCGTTAGTTGGCTCCACTTTTGTTCTTTTTACATTTCTATTTAGAGGTGGCGGTGTGGATGGACACACAGCCTTTCGAGTCTATGACAACAAGAGACCCCGCTAAGTTGCGGCTAATTGGCGTTGTCAATTGGTATCAATTCCAATCCGCCTTTTTAATTTTGGCCCTATAGTTTATCGGTTAGAACATTCGGTTTTCATCCGGAAGGGCGGGATTCGATTTCCCGTAGGGCTACCAATTTTGTAACGCTAAAAATTCGAAGCATGAGTGCTTCTAAGTGAAGACGGTAAAAGTCCGTATGACCCGAAGGCAAGTCTACGAATAGAAGCTTGCTCGTTACAAATCTATTTTCTTGACTTTTTATAAATTTAGTTCATTCTCATCTTTGTTGGGTGGTTAAGTAATCCCCACAAATTTCTGTTTTACGCAGTGTTGGTGTAACTGAACCATATGAAACAAATTGGTGGGCTGAGGCGTGCTGAACGTCGCTGGAACCAGCCAAAATGAATCATTTGCACGTTGGCTTTCCAGCCAAAAGTGGGCCGCGTGTTCGGCTCACACTGCTCCAATTTGACCGAGAAAAAGAAAAACAAGCGCGGCGAAAAGCCAAGCGATGCCTAATCGGTCATTCAATTTTCTTGACTTTTTATAAATTTTAACTACTCTACTTTACATGAACGCACCAACTCTAAATGAAATCAGTGGATACAAAGAGCCAGCACACTTGATCTCTGTTATCAATGATCTTGAAGAAAAACTTAAAGTAACCGAAAATCTTTTGTCTTTCTTTAAGAAAGAAAGCAATAAAAATGAAGAACTTCGCAGAGAGTTTCTTCGGTTTGTTGAACATTTCAAATGCTTTGAAAAAACATCATCTGATCCTTCCGACGCTGTTGCGTTCAAACGAGCCAGAGAAGTTTTGAATAATTCTTGACTTTTTTTATTTTTCTGACACACTCATAGAGTAAAGTAAATATCAACAAAAACCACTAGAAAGGGAAGAGTATCTATATCGGATTTACACATTATTATCGCGACAAACCTGCTTTCACTGATAGTCAATGGGCTGCATTGACTGAGGATGTAAAGAAATTGCTTAAAAATTCAAACGTGCCATTGAGCAATGGCAATGGTGACATTGGCAGCAAGCCAGTTTTCACCAAGTGTGACATTATGTTCAATGGTGTGGGTGATGACTCACACGAAACCGCTGTTGTTTATAAACAGGCAAGTGAATTTGAGTTTTGCAAGACTGCTCGTAAGCCATACGACAGTGTTGTGGTTGAGTTTTATAAACTTATTCGCAAGCACGCTCCGAGCACAATTTTGAGTTCAGATGGTGGAGATGAAGTGTTTGGCGGTCAAAAGATCGTTGTCAATGATATGTACACCTATTATTCTGGTGAATTTGATGTTAAAGTTGGCGACACTGTTATTGTATCCAACTTCAAAGGAAGTGATCGGCAAGCTACTGTGACTGCTATTGGCAGCAATTATGATGGAGACTGCAAAACCATTTTGGGTGTTGTACAAAAAGACCCAGAAACAAATTCATTTGTTGATAAATTAACTGTATTTCAAGACATTGAAACAATTTTGTTTGATAAGTATCGCTTGCGATATGATGATGCGTCTGCTGCAAGTTTGGAAATTATAGAGATTGTTTGCAAGCATCTTACCAAATAAGTTTGATATTTATTATTATTATTATTATGACAAATAACATTTTTGAGAACATCGGCGGAAATAAATTCAAAGTTGTGAATGAAACAACATATAGTCGTGTATGGCAACATGTCACCAACAGCGAAAGTTTTGCTGTGATTTCTCCATTCAGAAATGAAAATAGTTTGGAAAAGAACATGCAGTTGTTTGAGCAGTTGAAAGCAGATGTGCGTGCTTTGAAGCATGGATATATTGAGCAAAAGTCTGGATACACATATGATAATGGAACTCCCGCCGAAGAAAGATCATTGTTTATTCCAGAAATTTCATTTGATGATGCAGTGAAGTTGGGTAAAAAATATGTTCAAGAAACCATCATTTATAAAGATGCACAACAGTTTGTTCTTTACAATCCAACATCAAAACAGATTGTGATGAACTTTTCCAAAAAGGATGCTGTTACATTCAATCCAGATGTTCTGAAATATGCTTATTCTCAATTCTTGAACAGCAGAACCAAGAACTCTATGAAGCCATTTGCATTTGTTGCAACAGAAGAATATCATATACCCAGTCGCACAGATTCATATGCAGCAATGAAAGAAAACAAAGGCTTGGCTACTGGGCAATGGAAAGTTTTGTTTAGTTATTGACATTGGATAAAACTTCGATATTAATTAATATCGTGGTAAATAAAATGCAGTTTTTAATAGGTTATGACCCTGGATCATTTCCAGTAGATCTGAGTGGAGGACATACTGTTTTAAGAGAATTGGCAAAACAATTATCAATATTAGGACAAACAGTTTATGTACTAGGATCACTATTTAATGTGGCGGGAACTAAGTTAATTTCACCAGACGAAATATCAAAATTAGATTTAAATAATTTAATCACAGTATATCCAGAAGGTGTTAATGGCAATCCATATAATTCAAAACACGTTGTAAGATGGATACTTTATCATACAAATCCTGAAGTTGAGGCTACATGGAATACAGACGATGTTTATTTTTATTTTAATGATTTATTTGTTACCAAAGAAAATAAAGATAGAAAAATATTAAATTGTTTTGATTTTAAATTAGATTTATTCTATGATAAAAAATTAGATAGAAAAGGTTATTGCCATATTGAT
>JBBALS010000288.1:2296-3275 GCA_040402915.1 Flavobacteriales bacterium | reverse complement strand
CAGTAGCTCAGCTGGTAGAGCATTACACTTTTAATGTAGGGGTCCTGGGTTCGAATCCCAGCTGAATCACAAAACCCGATGTGAATTATTCGCATCGGGTTTTTTTTATGAATTCCGACCTATTTCAATGTTCGATTTCATAAATTTACCACAAATTAACAGGAGCTCTCCTGATCATGGATGAAAATCGTCGCCTCTCTTCCAAAGAGAAAGCCCTTCAAATAAATCTCGACCAACACTTATATGGCTCTTTCGCTGAAATTGGAGCCGGTCAGGAAACTGCAGCTCACTTTTTCAAAGCGGGTGCGGCATCTGGTACAATTGCCAAAACTATTTCGGCATACGACATGCGATTTTCGGATGCCATTTATGGAGAAACAACGCGTTATGTTTGCGAAGATCGTCTCCAACAAATGCTTCAAAAAGAATACGGATTACTTGGAAAAAGACTGGAGTTCAGAGAAGAAAAAACTTGCTTTTTTGCATTTGCCAACACAATCGAAACCACCAATTTTCATCGAACTAATCAGGGTCATGGTTGGCTAGGTGTACGATTTCAATTAAATCCACATACCGAACCCAACGAATGTGTGATTCATGTTGTTTTGCACGATCATGAAAACTCATGGCAACAAAGAGCAATCGGAATCATTGGTGTAAACTTATTATATAGTTGCTTTTATCATTTTAACGACCCAGAAAAACTCACAAAAACCTTACTCGACGGCATTGTAAGTGGAACCGTTGAAATTGATATGATTCGTGTTAAAGGCCACGATTTCAAACAAGTAGATAATCGTTTATTGAGTTTGAAGCTGGTAAAAAACGGCCTAACAAAAGCTGCTATGTTTGGTGCGGATTCCTCTGTATTGCAACCTTCCGAAGCACTTTACAAAAAGAACGCCTTGGTTATTTCAGGACGTTTTAGGCCATTTACTCGAGCTCATGAAGATATGCTCGCTAAAGCAACTATCGATTT
>JBBALS010000288.1:0-2286 GCA_040402915.1 Flavobacteriales bacterium | reverse complement strand
TGGGCAAGAAAATCCATTCATCATTTTAAGTGAATTATCGCTCAATGCATTAATTGACACCAATGGAAATATTGATGATCAGGATTTTTTAGATCGTGTAAGTATTTTGTGCTCACTTGGCCATACGGTCATGATTACCAATTTCTTAGACTACTGGTATTTGGTTCCTTATCTTTCAAAAATAACACGAAACCAACTTGTAGGATTTGTTCTTAGTGTTCGAAATATTGAACGGATTTTCGATCCCAATCAATACACCAATTTACAAGGCGGCTTGCTCGAAGCGCTAAGTATGCTATTTGGAAGCAATGTGAAAGCATACGCATATCCTGCATTCCGAGGCGATTCAGACGAACTTATCACAATTAACAAACTTCAAATAGATTCAAAATTTTCAGGTCTACTTCGTTATTTAATTGATAACCACAAACTCGAGGATGTTCAAAATATTGACGTGAGTGTATTGCATATCAATGCGGATGAAGTAATACAACAAATACAAAATGCTATTCCTGGTTGGGAAGAAAGTGTACCTAAACGAGTTGCTGAACTTATCAAATTAAATTACCTCTTGAATTTTCCTGTTGGATCAAATTCTCAAATTAAAATATAATAAAAACATGGGCTTTGAAACATTTGGATTTTCACAAGAATTGCTTGATGGCTTAGATGCCATGAACTTCAAAGAACCAACACCAATTCAGCAACAAGCCATTCCTGAAATTTTAGCCGGCAAGGATTTAATTGCAAGTGCGCAAACAGGCACAGGAAAAACGGCGGCCTTCTTGCTTCCAATCATAGAATCGAACTTAAAAAATAATACTGGAAAAATCGATACCCTTATCATTGTTCCAACACGTGAATTGGGCTTACAGATTGACCAACAACTTGAAGGATTTGCCTATTTTGTACCTGTGAGTTCCATTGCCGTTTATGGTGGTGGCGACGGAAAAGAATTCGAATTACAAAAACGGGCCTTAAGAGAAGGAACCGATATCGTTATTGCCACACCCGGAAAACTATTATCGCATCTCAACATGGGTTATGTGGATATGAAACACCTCAAGCATTTGATCCTCGATGAAGTGGACAGAATGCTCGACATGGGTTTTATTGAGGACATTCAGCGCATCCTTACTTTTCTCCCAGAAGATCGGCAGACTTTGTTTTTCTCCGCAACCATGCCTCCTAAAATCAGGCAACTTGCAGTAAAACTTCTTAAAAATCCTGTTCAGATAAACATTTCAATCTCCAAACCAGCAGCTGGAATTAAACAAGGTGCTTACTCAGTTTATGATACGCAGAAGCTGCAACTTTTAAAAACTATTTTCGAAGGAAGGGATTTAAAAAGCGCGATTTTATTTGCAGGAACGAAGCAGAAAGTCAAAGAAGTTGAACGCGAATTACGAAAAATGGGACTCAATGTTGGAGCCATTCATTCCGACTTGGAACAAGCACAACGGGAAGAGGTACTTTTAGGATTTCGCAATAAAAACGTAACCATTCTTGTTGCAACCGATGTGGTTTCACGAGGAATTGATGTATTAGGAATTGAGTTGGTTGTAAACTATGATGTACCTGCCGATCCTGAAGATTATGTTCATCGTATTGGACGAACGGCTCGTGCTGAAACAAAAGGAGAAGCTGTCACTTTAATAAATCCGCTTGATCAAAGAAAGTTTAGTCGCATCGAAGAAATGATCGAAACGATTGTCGAAAAATACACGCTACCCGATAATTTCGAAGCAGGACCTGTGTATGACCCGATTAAGAACAAAGAAGATTCGAAAGGAAATAGCCGACGATCAAAAGGAAAACCTCAACCCACAGCTGCAAGCAAAACAGACCGTCCAGTCAACAAAGTAAATCACAAACAAGAAAGCAAGGAAATACTTCCGAAATCTGAAAGCGATTCAAACAAAAACGCCCATCTTGTGAGACGAGAAGATTGGAAAAAACCTGAATAGATCGCTTTAAGAATTTCTATTCAAAATCGACCTCACCAGCACCGAGTCTGATAAGTTCCGGAACATTTCCAGTACAATCGATAATGGTTGAGGGCACCAAAGCTCCATAACCACCATCAATAACAGCATCTACCAAATCCTTGTATCGTTCGTGGATCAATTCTGGATCGGTAGTATATTCCAAAATATCGTCTTCATCATGCACCGAACTCGAGATGATTGGACTTCCCAATTCAGAAACAATTAATCTGCAAATGTTATTATCAGGGATGCGAATTCCGATTGTTCGCTTGTTATTTTTAAAGAGTTTGGGGACACT
>JBBALS010000287.1:0-3281 GCA_040402915.1 Flavobacteriales bacterium | reverse complement strand
TAGTTTCTATCACCGATTTAATGGGAAAAATCGTTTTGACAATGCATTCCAACGGAAATTCACAACTTCAAATTCCAGTAAATCATTTGGCTGATGGAATGTATTTAGTCTCGGTTGAAGGTTTGAGTTATTCAAAACTTATGGTAAAGCACTAGTTTGCTAACTATTAGATTTCCGATTGTAGTTTAACTTCAATCATCACTGGGTTTATTTCAATTAACACCGATGAATCAAAAATTTCATCATTAAATATTCATTTTCAATCCTTCGTGATTAAAATTCAAATTTAATTTTTTTAGAAAATTGAATACAAAATATTAGGCTGCTCTACTTAAATAACAGCAAAAATATTGTACATTAGCAGCAAATATATTGCTATGAGTGATTCCTCAAAATCTAGCCCATCCAACAAAGGCTCTAAAAAGCTTAAGCCCTATAAAACTTCATCCCAAAGCCATACAGTTCAAGATTTGCAGGTGGCATATGAAGGTGGTATTCAAAAGTTGTCCCATATAAGGCATGGCGTTCCTTACCAAACGGTCGAAGCACTTAGCTTTAAAGCAGAATTGCCTGTTAAGCGGATGTTAGAATACCTCGGAATGCCACAAACTACTTACAACAAAAAAAAGCGCGAAGGTCAGTTACTCAGCACCCGAGATACAGAAGTTTTGCTCGCTCTTTACGAGCTTTTTGAATATGGCCTTGAAGTATTTAATCAAGATCATAAATCCTTCGATAATTGGCTCCGAAAGCCCAATCCAAGTTTAGCGGGCCACGTTCCCGAAAGCCTTTTTGATACATTCACCGGTATGCAAGAAGTGCGTAATTGTCTTCAAATAATTGATTTTGGAAATTACGCATAATGCTGGTTTTTAGAATAGAACGACAAAAACATCTCCAGGAAGTTCTGAGTGGTCGTGGTGCGGCTTTGTCTTATGGAAATCGATGGAACAGCATCAACACGCACATGGTGTATACATCAGGAAGCCGCTCATTGGCTATGCTGGAAGTGCTCACACGGGTAGACCTTTTTTCGGATCTTCCTGATGATCGACTTATTGTAACCATCGATATTCAGGAAGCTATTACCATTGGTCAATTGGAAGTTCAAACCGTGCCAGCCAATTGGAACAGTTTTCCTCCCTCCAAATTAACACAATCCATCGGCGATGATTTTATCCGAAACGCTGCTTACCCCATTTTACAAGTCCCAAGTAGCTTAGTAAAAGGCGAATTCAATTTCCTAATAAATCCATTTCACCCAGCTATTGTGCATATAACGGTAGTAGAATCTGCGCCCATCGACCTAAAAAGGTGGAGATGATTTTTTGGGCGGCTTATCCGGCTGTCGCTACTCGCTTTTTACCTTCACTATGTTTCGGTAAAAGAGCTCAAACAGACCGCTCCATCCGGGCCGCGGGCATTCGAGTAGGATGAGATTGAAGTTAGTTTTTGTATTCACATTTCTCAAATTATTTGCAAAATTCCGTTTGAAATTAATAGGAACGGTCTTTTTAATTCCTTTTAATTTGTGTGATAAGGTCTAATTCATTGACTAATTTCGCCCTCCAATAAAACAATGAAATTAGATCCATTTTCCACCGGACTTCCCGTTGCCGATATCATTCACAAAGTTCAACAACAACTTCAAGAGCGAACTACGCTCATTGTCACAGCGCCTCCAGGAGCCGGAAAAAGTACGCTCTTGCCGCTTACTTTGTTGGATGCTGAATGGCTGAACGGACAAAAAATCCTGATGCTAGAACCGCGCCGTTTGGCTGCAAAAACTATTGCAATGCGCATGGCCGATTTGATGGGTGAAGAAGTTGGAAAAAGCATTGGATATCGCGTACGTTTTGAAAACCGGGTGTCTGCGAATACGCAATTGGAAGTGCTTACCGAAGGAATTCTCACCCGCATGTTGCACGACGATAATGCACTCGAAGGCGTGGGTTTGGTCATTTTTGATGAGTTTCACGAACGAAGCATTCATGCCGATGTCGCCTTGGCTTTATGTCGTGAAGCACAACAAGTATTACGTCCCGATTTGCGCATTCTCATCATGTCGGCGACGCTCAATTTGCCTCTCTTAAGCGGATTGCTTCAAGCGCCGGTCATCGAAAGCAAAGGGCGACAATTCCCTGTCGAAATTCTTTATTCAGGCATGCAAGACGAGATGATGCTTGCTGAATTAACAGCAAGCGAAGTGCTCAAGGCAAGTCAGGAAAACGAAGGCGATCTCTTGGTCTTTCTTCCCGGCGAAGGCGAAATTCGGAGTTGTGCTGATTTGCTTAGTAAATCAATGCCAACGGTGGCTATTCATCCGTTGTATGGACAATTACCTCCGCATGAACAATTCCTCGCCATCATGCCAAACAAGCAGGGGAGGAGGAAGGTTGTTTTAGCTACTTCTATTGCAGAAACGAGCCTTACTATTGAAGGAATTCGCATTGTGGTGGATACAGGTTTCGGGCGTATCTCGCGTTTCGATCCCGCTTCAGGTTTATCGAAATTGCAAACGGTGAAAATATCCAAAGATGCCGCCGATCAGCGATCGGGTCGTGCAGGCCGATTGAGTGCAGGCGTATGTTATCGCATGTGGAGCATGGCCGATCAAGAACGCATGGCCGAACACCGTATTCCCGAAATCCTCGATGCCGATTTAGCTCCCTTGGTCTTGGATATAGCAAACTGGGGCGTGAAAGACATTTCGCAATTGACTTGGTTGAGTCCGCCACCCAAAGCCGCAGTGGCAAGTGGAACCGAAACGCTGCATCAGTTAACGGCTTTAGATGAAGGCAAAATCACCGCGCATGGAAAAGCATTACATCGTTTGGCTTGTCACCCGCGAATTGCGCACATGTTGCTCATGGCCGAAGGAGAAGCGGCGCAGCAATTAGCCACCGACATTGCCGCCATTTTAGAAGAACGCGATCCATTGGGACGTGAAGCTGGCGTGGATATTCACCTGCGTGTTGAAGCACTACGTCGTGATCGTTCACGCAATAGTATTGGGAAGAAAATGCACCGCATCGCGCAAGTTGCTGACTCGTATCGTCGGATGCTTTCCATTCCTGAAAGTAATGCACCTGCTGATTCTTTCGAAACCGGCTTATTATTGGCCTATGCTTATCCTGAACGCATTGCATCTGCTCGTCCGGGGAACAATGCACAATTTCAATTAGCAAACGGAAAGCTAGCCATGATGAGGCATCAAGACGATTTAGCACATCAAGCTTGGATTGCCGTGGCTCACATGGATATGCGCGAAGGAATGGGCA
>JBBALS010000286.1:0-3290 GCA_040402915.1 Flavobacteriales bacterium | reverse complement strand
GACAATCTTACGCAGAGAAGGTTACCCGGAACCATACGAAGCATTAAAAGGATTGACTCGAGGCAATAATCGCATCGGTTTGACAGAGATTCATCGCTTTATTGATGAGCTAAATGTGAGTGATCTTATTAAAGTTGAGTTGAAGCAAATTACACCCGAAAACTATACTGGCATTATTCAATTTGAATTATGAAAGTAAGCGGTTTTACCTTTATCAGGAATGCCGTTAAATTCGATTATCCTGTCCTTGAATCCATCCAATCTTTATTACCAATTGTGGATGAATTTATTGTTGTTTTAGGCAATTCGGACGACGAAACTGAATCACTTATTCAATCCATTCAATCTCCCAAAATTAAAATCATTCATTCGGTTTGGGACGACTCATTGAGAAGCGGCGGGAGAGTCTTGGCTTTGGAGACAGATAAGGCCTTGGCTGCGGTTTCAAAGGACAGTGATTGGGCATTTTATATTCAGGCAGATGAAGTTGTTCATGAAAAATTTCATCAACAAGCATTAGATCAGATGCTACTTTGGAAAGATAATTCAGCGGTTCAAGGTTTACTTTTCAATTACACGCACTTTTATGGTTCCTATGAGTTTATAGGCGATTCGCGACGTTGGTATAGAAAAGAAGTGCGCATCGTTCGGCCACATATTGGCGTTCATTCATGGAAAGATGCTCAAGGGTTTCGAATAGATGGAAGGCCTTTACATGTTAAGGAAATTGGAGTTAGTATTTATCACTACGGTTGGGTGAAGCCACCTGAATTTCAGCAAGCCAAGCAGTCTTATTTTCATAAGTTGTGGCACGACGATACATGGATGAAAGAACATATTCCAGATGTAAAAGAGTTCGATTATTCAGCAATCGATTCCGTAGCACGTTTTGTTGGAAACCATCCCTTTGTTATGCAAGAACGTGTTTCAAAGCAAGATTGGAAGGTTGAGATTGATCCGGCTAAAAAGAAATTATCGCTACGTTATAAATTGCTGCTTTTTTGGGAAAGACTCACAGGTGTCCGTATAGGTGAATATCGTAATTACAAGCTAGTTAGATAGTTTTCAGCATTTATCACCAAAGTTTCGAACAGCATTGTTCATATTCAGTGAGATTTTTAGTTTAAATCTGATATGCTCATTTCGTAGTTTTGTAGACACCTTTTTGTTATGCAAACAACCAACTCCACACTTACCAACGTCGATACAGCCAAAAAACTGGGATTACTTCCCGAGGAATTTCAACGTATTTGTACAATTCTAAATCGTACGCCGAATTTTACCGAATTAAGTATCTTTTCGGTGATGTGGAGTGAGCATTGTTCCTATAAAAACTCCATTACTTGGCTTAAAACCTTGCCCCGTGATGGTGAAAATCTATTGGCAAAAGCGGGTGAAGAAAATGCTGGATTAATTGATATTGGTGATGGTTGGGCCTGTGCATTTAAAATAGAATCGCATAATCACCCTTCCGCATTAGAGCCTTATCAAGGTGCCGCGACAGGTGTAGGTGGAATCAATCGCGATATTTTTACCATGGGAGCAAGGCCTGTTGCGCAATTAAACTCATTGCGTTTTGGTGACCCTAGTTTGGAAAAAACGAAATGGTTGGTGCGTGGTGTAGTGAAAGGAATTGGTAATTATGGAAATGCCTTTGGAATTCCAGTAGTTGGTGGCGAGGTATTCTTTGATGAATGTTATAACGTAAATCCGCTGGTTAATGCGATGTCGGTTGGATTGGTTCGTCATGGTGAAACAGCTTCTGCCATTTCACTGGGTGTTGGGAATCCAGTTTACATCGTAGGTTCCTCAACAGGGAAAGATGGCATTCACGGGGCTACATTCGCTTCGGGCGATTTGAATGAAGAATCTGCAAAAGACTTACCAGCAGTTCAAGTGGGTGATCCATTTCAAGAGAAGCTCCTTTTGGAAGCAACACTCGAAGTCATAAAAACGGGCGCTATCATTGGAATGCAAGACATGGGTGCTGCAGGAATTACCTGCTCTACGTCAGAAATGTCCGCAAAAGGAGAACATGGAATGGATATTTGGTTGGATAAAGTTCCCGTTCGTCAACAAGGCATGTTGGGTTGGGAAATTCTACTTTCCGAATCACAAGAACGCATGTTGATGGTGGTGGAAAAGGGTAGAGAAGCCGAAGTGGAAGTAGTATTCGAAAAGTGGGATTTACACTATGCAGTTATCGGAGTTGTAACTGAAGGAGATCGATTACGCTATTATATGAAAGGTGAATTGGAAGCCGATGTTCCTGCTTTTGATTTGGTATTAGGCGGCGGTGCTCCAGTGTATAAGCGCGATTTCAATGAGCCTGCATCGTATGCAGAATCTCAAAAGTTCTCCATCGATTCAATTCAAGAATCTACCGATTTAAAAGAGGTTGCCAAAACGCTTTTGTCGCATCCAAATATTGCCAGTAAAAAATGGGTGTATGAACAATACGACTCTATGGTAGGCACTGCAACTATGTCGGCTAATATGCCTTCGGATGCTGCAATTGTAAATGTAAAAGGAACAAGCCGAGCATTGGCATTAACAGTCGATTGTAACTCACGCTACGTAAATTCAGATCCTGAAAAAGGAGCATCCATTGCTGTTGCAGAAGCTGCGCGGAATATTGTCTGTTCGGGTGCTAAGCCATTAGCTATTACTAATTGTTTGAATTTCGGTAATCCTTATAATCCCGAAGTGTATTGGCAATTTGTGCAAGCAATTCAAGGAATGGGCGCAGCATGCAAAGCTTTTGGAACGCCTGTTACTGGTGGAAATGTGAGCTTTTATAACCAAACTCAAGTTGGCTCTGAAACGATTCCCGTTTTTCCAACGCCAACAATTGGTATGTTGGGTTTATTAGAAGATAAATCGAACCAGATGGGATTGGCTTTTCAAAAAGCGGATGATTTAATTTATCTGGTTGGTGAAAGTCGAAATGATATTAATTCTTCCCAATACCTAACCACGATCCACGGTGTTCGACAAAGTCCAGCGCCGTATTTTAATATGGAGGAAGAATTGGATATGCAGCATGCGGTTTTAAAGTTGATTGAAAATAAATTGCTTGTATCGGCGCATGATGTTTCTGATGGAGGATTATTTACCACGCTTGCAGAATCGAGTTTTGTAAATAAGTTGGGATTCAAATTAACGAGCGATGATTCGGTTCGTACCGATGCATTTTTATTTGGTGAATCTCAAGGTCGCGTTGTTGTCTCTGTTTCACCTGAAAAGGAAGAAGAGTTTGTGGAGTTTATGGCTTTGACAGATGTTCCATT
>JBBALS010000285.1:0-3311 GCA_040402915.1 Flavobacteriales bacterium | reverse complement strand
ATTGTGGATAATGGAATGAATGGGTTTGTTTGTAAATCTGCGGATGAATGGGAAAAATCACTTCGTTTATTACTGAGTAATCGCAATGAATTGGAGCGAATTTCTTCCAATACCCGAAAAAAAATTGAGCAATCGTATTCCGTAAGATCAAACACCCCAAATTTCCTTCAATTATTTAATTATTCATGAAGAAAGTTCTAATTATTAGTTACTTTTTCCCACCGTGTAATTTAACTGCATCTCAACGCAGTATGGGCTGGGCGCGTTATTTGAAAAACGAAGGTTGGGATCCAATTGTGATAACACGAAATTGGGATAATCATATTGCAAACCCAAACGATATTCACAAAGATTCGGGCGATGAATTGATACATAAAGTAACAAACGAATACGAGGCCTATTACCTTCCTTTTAAAGGAAATCTTCGCGATCGTTTATATAGTAAATATGGTAATTCGCGATTTTATTTAATAAGAAAAGTACTTTCTTTCATCGAGCTTTTCGGAAGTAATTTCAACAAATCATTTATTCCTTATTCCAATTTATATGAATTTGCTTTGGAGTTTTGTAAAAAGCACGACGATGTAAAAGCCATTATAGTGACAGGAAATCCATTTGAGATTTTTCGTTTTGGCTATGAGATTCACAAACAAACGGGAATCCCCTGGATTGCAGATTATCGCGACGATTGGACAACGAGTGAAGTGATTTTTGTTACTGGTTTATTAAATCGATTTCTATTTCAATTTAGTAAACGAAGTGAGAGGAAATGGGTTAGTACAGGTGCCTGTATTACAACCGTATCACCTTATTACGCTCAGAAAATAGGGGAATTTGTCCGAAAAGCTGGTCATGTTTTGCTCAATGGTTTTTTTGAAGATGATCTTAAAACATTTCAAAATCGTGTATTGTATGATGATTTTACAATTGTTTATAACGGAATGCTTTATGGATCTCAACAAATTGAAATCTTTCTAGCTGGATTTAAGAAACTAGTTGATGAGAATCCTGAATATCGTCAACGAATCAAACTTCAATTTCCAGGAATCTTGTATTTAAAAGATATTGCTCAGCGAGTTCAAAATTTCATGATCGGATATGAAGATACCCTTTTGTTAACTGAACGAATTTCAAGAGAACAGGTCTTAGAAATGCAAGCACGTGCACATCTGCTGCTGATGGTTTCTCACCTTGGCAGTAAAGGAATTCCTTCAAGTAAAATATATGAATATCTTGGATTAGGCCGACCAGTATTGGTTTGTCCGGGTGATGAGGATATTTTAGATGAAACTTTCTCTCAATACAATCTCGGATTCATTGCTAATTCTTCTGATGAAACTTTTGATGTATTGAATACCCAATTTAAGAGATACCTTGACGGCACATACGAAGAAATGCAAGCAGATACGCATTATACGGCTCAATTTGCTCGCTCAACTCAAGCAAAAGTACTGGCGAACTTATTAAACAAAATTTCAGAATAAACCGGGCATTCCGGGCAACATCGAACCTGCAACCGATTTCATTTCTGATTCATTAACACGTTCTGATTGCTCTAAAGCTCTGTTCATAGCTAGTTGAAGCAATTCTTCCAATTGCTCAGAATCTTCCTGGTTTAAAAAGGAGAGATTCAACTTTACATCCAACACTTTTCGATTGCCGTTCATGCTAACTTTCACGTTTCCTTGATCTGCTTCTCCTGAAACAACCATGGTATCGAGGCGTGATTTTACCGCATCCATGCGTTTTTTCATTTCCATTAGTTTATCAAACATCTTCTTTTTACAAATTTAGATCGAAACTAAAACAACTCAAGTTAATTTACTTGAATAAAATAAACTTGACAATATCTTGTAACTCGTTAGTTTTCATGTTTACCGTTTTGCTTTATTTATAAATAAAAAAATCTCAATTCACCTTGTAGAACTTTATATACACATACACCATGGCATATAAAAAAGTCATTAATAAAATGCCTTTCCCTGTTTTTTCATAGTTCCCTTTTTGCATGTATTGACGAAAAGGAATTAAATTAAAAACCAATGATAGAACCAAGTTTGTGGCATCGTCGAAACGAGGTTCTGTTTCCCCATTGTTGAGTTTTATCGTAACAAAATCTTGTAAAAAGAGAAAAACTAGAATAGGAATTACAGCCCCAATCATTGTTCCAAATGCAAAATTATCGCGCTTAAACATCGCTCTCCCAAGTTTTAAAAGTGTTTAGTAATTCGTGTGCAGTTAAATCGAACTTGCAAGGAACAACCGAAACGTAATTATTTTCTAATGCCCAAATATCCGTGTCGTTTCCGCTATCGTAGTTTTTAAAAGTTCCTGTCAACCAAAAATACGATTTCCCCATAGGATCTTTCCGTTCATCTAATGATTCTTCCCAATTAGCTTCAGCTTGACGACATACCCGAATTCCTTGAATAAGATCTTTGCGCACATTCGGAATATTCACATTTAAACAAACTCCCTGAGGAATTCCTTTCTCGAATGCATGAG
Organism: Flavobacteriales bacterium; assembly: GCA_040402915.1. Classification (GTDB taxonomy): domain Bacteria; phylum Bacteroidota; class Bacteroidia; order M30B66; family M30B66; genus CALQRR01. The sequence goes on along the minus strand of JBBALS010000285.1, from coordinate 806 downwards.
CAATAATAACACGCGCAATATCCTGAGAAGAAGAAAAATCAGCATCAATTGAATGATCTAACAAAGAAAAACCAATCGAAGGAATTCGTTCTAAGGTCCCTTCCATTGCAGCTGCCATGGTACCCGAATAAATAACATTTATGGAAGCATTCGAACCATGATTTATCCCAGAAATGAGTAAATCGGGCTTCCGAGGAAGTATTTTATTCATAGCCAGTTTGATGCAATCTACTGGAGTTCCCGAACAAGCGTATTCAACTTCACCATCGATTGTAATTTTGTTATATCGCAGGGCTGAATTTATTGTTATTGCGTGACCCATAGCAGACTGAGGCTTATCGGGAGCCACAACTACAACTGTTCCAAATTCCTTAGCAACCTCAACCAATGCGCGAATCCCTGGAGCCGTTATTCCATCGTCGTTGCAAACCAAAATCAGTTTATCGTGAGCCATTGTGCAGAATTTTGTTGCGAAAATAGGGAATTCGACTTGAGGATTTTCAATTAGTATGGCTTCAATGAAATTAATTTCGATTTAATTGTGTTATAAGCCAAACAAAAAAATAGCCCTGAAATTCAGGGCTATATAATGTGATCCCGTTGAGATTCGAACTCAAGACCCACAGCTTAGAAGGCTGTTGCTCTATCCAGCTGAGCTACGGAACCAAAATCGTGTGCAAATATAGAAAATTCGTTCACGATGCCATTATTTCTGTTTATTGAAAGATGATTTTTCTTGGTTTTTTCACGAATACACTACAAAATATAAATTAACAATCAGATAATCAAGGACTATAAAAAAATAT
>JBBALS010000284.1:0-3320 GCA_040402915.1 Flavobacteriales bacterium | reverse complement strand
CCGCTTCAAAGTTTCCGTTTCCGGTAGCTCCGCCAATTACTGTTGTTTGTGCTTGCACTAGCGGAGTGCATAGAAGCAAGCATGCCAAGATAGCGAAATATCGCCCGAGGCCCGAGGAGGTCCAAAAAGAGACTTGCCTCTCTAATAGTCTAGGTTTATTCATAGTTGTTGTTATTTGGTTGTTGATTGATTTTGGTTGTTATTATTATTTTGAATTGTTTTTAATGGGACTATACTTTACAAACTTCCACAAACTTCTATCATTAAAAGAGCGGGAAGGTTCATCCAAAACAGGACTTTTAAAGTAGGCATTTACATAGTTATCTCGGCTTACTCTAAGTGTGCGTGCAGCCGAAGTATTGGGTTGTGCTATAGCATAGCCAAAATCGCGAACATAGGCATCAAGTACCTCTTTGTATGCCACCTTGTCTTTTTCAGAATTTCCAATTACATAAGGAATACTTGTTAAAGGATCACAATACACTACATTGCCTGCATTAACTTGTTGCACATACAACCACTTCATTGCTTCTTCTGAACCCATTGTGTCCATTCTAACAATAAAAGAATCGGAAATGTTTTTAAATTTAGGATTCGATTTAATGCTTTTGATATCGAATGAAGGAACGTTGTTGTAATTTTTATAAACGATTACCTCTTGAGGGGCTGAAGTTTTTTGAGCAACCTTAATATTGGGTTTTGCTGTGTTGCTTTTTACATCCTGATTTTTAGTTTCAGTAAACGAGCCATCGGTACTTGGCTTCTCCGAATTTTGTTTTTGGAGGGATTCAAGGTACTGTTGTTTTTGTATTTTTTCTTCTGGCGTTTTAGGTTCCAGATTTTTCATCCGATCGGCGTACTCTGGAGAATCTTTAACAAGAGGTTTTTCTTCAACAGGACTTTCAACAAGCTGTTTTTTAATTTCAATGTTTTTAACCTTGGAAGAAGTATCGTTCGAAAAAACATACTTCAGATTGCACAACCACAAAGAATAAGGATTGTCAAATGTATTTGTAATAATGACCGGAACCGGAACAACCCAAACGCGAGCTTCCATGGTTTCCCAACTTGGTTCGTTTTCGTTTTTCAAAAAACCTCCACTGGCGGAGGTGAAAAAATATGGAGGCAATTTATCTCTAAAAGCTTCGTAGTTACTTTTGGCTCTAATGTATCCTTCGTCGCCAATGTGTGGGTTAAAATCTACTTGGGCAAAACCACTGCCCGAACAAATAAGTAATAGAATAAGAACCCGTGATTTTAAAAGACTAGAATACGCCGTTCTGTTTTGAAAAAGAGGTGAAGCCGAATTGGCATTGATAAGAGATATAGATGTTAAAAACTTAACACTCAAAATAACCACTACGAATACCAGAACAAGCAACATGCCCAGCAACAAGTCGATCGAAATCGAATTGGGCTTCTGAGAAAGAGTCTGTAAGAAATAAGTAAAGATTGGAATCATATATATAGTTGAGAATACACGAAGTGTATTTGTAAAGATAATGATTTAGTTAACATTTGGTAACACGTTGTATGCAGTATTCTAGATGTAGACTGCAATTATATGAAATTCAATCCATTAATTTTACAAGTTTGTTAATTTCTTTGTAAAATATTTTTGAATTGGTAACATTTTTTTGTGGATTGCTTACCTGTGTATGAAAAATAAACAATCAGCACCATAATAACATATATATATATGTGTGTTCGTAATAGTATGAATCAATTGGAAAATACTATGTTTAGAATGAGCGTTAAGAAGATAAAACAAATCATATTCCGTGCTTATTGAATTGGGTGTTATTCCTACAAATAAATGGATAATCGATTTTCCATTTAAAAAACTATGAAATTGAAAGATCCTTTTCCTAAATTTGCTTATGCGGTCAATCAATCTCTATGTAACACTGATATTTTGCATTGCAATCAATTGCTTTGCATTTTCGAGCAATACCGATACTACCTTGTATGCGTGTAGCAGCATTTCGCAAGAAATTGGCGTGAGTAATCAATCGGGTTTTAGTTATGCTTGGTTGCCTACAACTAACTTAAGCCATCCCGATTCCTCTTTAAGTTCTTTTAATTTGGTTAACAACAACAATCCAAATTATCAGGTTGTTTATACACTCCGCGTTAATGATGCTTCGGGGACATTGGTCGAAACTCATATTTATCGTGTTAATGTGAGAACTGCGATTATTTTTAATTCTCCTTTAGGTAGCGATGAAATTTGTCCTGGCGATACCTCCATTTTAGTGAGCCCTTATTTTTTACCTCAAATATTAACTGCAATTCCTCCCGAGAACTATGCCTATTTCGAAAGTGATAGCACATACCGTTTTTGGCCCATCGACACAACCAATTATTTATTTATCCTAGCCGATACGGCGGCCTGTTTTTTCGATTACTTAACATACGATGTTAACGTAAAAAGTGCGATACCCATTACTTTAACGGCATCCGACACCTTGTTTTGTTCGAGTTCGACAGATACTATTCAGCTCGGTTTTTCTCCTGCTGGAGGGATATTCACAGGTGCGGGCATTGGTCAATTCGGAGAGTTTATTTGTGCAAATGCCGGTGGCGGATATCACGAAATTGTATATCAGATATATCAAGGGAATTGCAGCAGTTCGGCATCAATTTACCTCACCGTCATTGATGACTCGTTTGTTCGTTTGGACGCCCTTCCTAACTTTTGTCAAAAAGATACACTTATCGAACTCAGTAATGGATTTCCCGCAGGAGGAAATTATTTTATTGATGATGTTCCGGTTTCGATTTTTAATCCCGCGCTATTATTGGAAGGCGAACATATATTAAAATACAAGTATTCGGGTGACTTGAATTGTGAAGTTCTGAAAAGTGTCATCTTCTTTATTGTACCACTTCCCAATAAACCCATCATAACAGCAAGTCCTTCAGCGCTTGTTTGCGAAGGAACATCTGTTCAACTAAGTACGGATTTCTTTCCCGACTATGTTTGGAGCACCGGCGCAACCTCCCAAAGCATTACAGTAAATCAATCGGGGATGTATGCCGTAACGTTTATTCGAAACGTTGGATGTACTATTACTTCTGATTCGTTTTCTGTAACGATGTCGCCAGCTCTAACAGTAAATGTAACGAGTCCACAATATAATTCAGGTTTAGAAATTTCTGAATTTGGCGCAAACGATGGTCGAATTGAAATTTTTATTGAAACGGGAGGTTTTGCTCCGTATACCGTTATTTTGAATGGAGATACAAGTCAGTCGCTTGTTTATGATCAGTTAAGTCCAGGAAATTATATGGCTTACATACAAGATTCGGCGGGTTGT
>JBBALS010000283.1:0-3342 GCA_040402915.1 Flavobacteriales bacterium | reverse complement strand
ACCAATTCAATCCTGTTCCAATTTCCACTTCAATGGGAACGGTGGTTTTGAAGGCGGTTCGCATGTGATGCATAATGATTGGCTTTAAGATTTCGATCTCGTCTTTGTGCGCATCAAATACCAATTCATCGTGAACTTGCAATGTCATTTTAGAACGGAGTTTTTTCTCTTTTAATTCTTGGTGAATGCCAATCATCGCCATTTTAATTAAATCGGCAGCTGAACCTTGAACGGGGGAGTTAATGGCTTCTCGTTCGGCAAATCCACGAATGGTAAAATTGCGTGAATTAATATCCTTAAAATAACGTCGGCGCCCCATCATGGTTTTCACGAATCCATTGGCACGCGCGAATTCTAGCGTACTGCTCATGTAGCCTTTAATGCCCGGATATTGCGTGAAATAATTCTCAATTAATTCAGCCGCTTCTTTCCGAGGAACGCCTAATCGTTGTGATAGTCCAAAAGCTGAAATGGAATAAATAATTCCAAAATTCACCATTTTCGCCTTGCTACGCATTTCACGTGTAACGTCTTCTAATGCTACTCCATAAACACGCGCAGCAGTTGCTTGGTGAATGTCGATGCCTTTGGTAAATGCTTCCAACATGGCTTCCTCTTTGGCAATTTCGGCGACCAAGCGCAATTCAATCTGACTGTAATCGGCCGATACCAATACATGATCTGCATCGCGGGGAATAAAAGCTTTACGAATCTCTCTTCCGCGTTCGGTTCGAATCGGAATGTTTTGAAGATTCGGACTCATAGAACTGAGTCGGCCGGTGGCGGCAATAGTTTGATTAAACGTAGTGTGAATTCGCCCTGTAACTGGATTTATCAGGTTGGGAAGCGAATCTACATAGGTCGATTTTAGCTTGGTAATTTCTCGATAATCGAGCAGTTTAGCTGCAATCGGATGTTCCTTTTCAAGCTTGCTGAGGATTTCTTCGCCCGTGGCAAATTGTCCCGTTTTGGTTTTTTCGGCGCCGGGTAATTTCAATTTATCAAACAGTATTTCCCCTAATTGTTTGGGAGAATCAATGTTGAATTCTTGTCCTGCCATTTCCCAAATCGAAGCGCGCAAGAGAATTAAATCGCTTTGTAATTCTTCAGAATATTTCGCTAAAAAAGCTTCATCCACTTTTACACCTTCGTATTCCATATCGGCTAAAACAGGAATCAATGGCAATTCAATTTTTGACAACACCTCCCCCACTTCGCGCTTCTCCACCATAGGCTGGATGATGTGCTTTAATTGCAGTGTGATATCGGCATCTTCAGCAGCATATTCTACGACTTGTTCCACCGGCACATCGCGCATGGTTCCTTGGTTTTTGCCTCGCTTTCCAATGAGTTCGGTAATGGAAACGGGCGTATAACCCAAATAGGTTTCGCTCAAATAATCCATTCCGTGTTTCATGTCGGGTTCCACGAGGTAGTGTGCTAACATGGTATCATAAACAGGCAAGGAAACTTCCACCCCAAATTGACGCAACACGAGTAAATCGAATTTCACATTTTGTCCAATTTTAAGGATGGTTTTACTTTCCAATAAAGGCTTGAAATATCTCAGAATTCGAGCGACTTCATTCTTATCCGAAGGCGTTGGAACATAATATGCTTCTCCTTCTTTCACACTAAAAGAAAGTCCAACTAATTCGAGACTAAAATAATCCAGTGAAGAGGTTTCGGTATCAAAACAAAATTCCCTTTGTTGTCCAAGCAAATCCGCCAGGTTCTTCAACTCCTCCTCGCTTTCCACGCGGAAATATTTATGTGGCGTATTACTAATATTTTTCCCTTTTTCTGTTGGTTCTTGATAATCTTCTTCAGGAGTATTTTCGTCGCCGAACATGGAAATTTGTCCGTTGGATGGTTTCGGTGCTGCAGGAATACTCTTCTTCACTTCGGGTGCAATCTGTTGATTCACGCTAAAATTGGCACCCAAAATACGACGTCCCATGCTGCGGAATTCGAGCTCGGTAAAGAGTGCTGCTAGCTTTTCGCGATCGGGTTCTGAAATCAATAAATCATCGTCGCTCACTTCAATGGGAACATCCAAAATAATAGTCGCCAGCATTTTTGAAATATGCGCTTGGTCGACAAATGCCTCCACATTTTCTTTCATCTTGCCCTTCAACTCATGCGAGTGAGCAATCATGTTTTCCATAGAGCCATACTGCTGAATGAGCTTCTTGGCGGTCTTCTCCCCTATTCCCGGAATGCCTGGAATATTATCCGAAGCATCGCCCCACATGCCCAAAATATCAATCACTTTCAATGGATCATCAATCTCCCATTTTGCACAAATTTCAGGCACACCTAAAATCTCAATATCGTTGCCCATTCGCGCAGGTTTGTACATGTAAATATTCGACTCAACCAGCTGACCGTAATCCTTATCAGGCGTAACCATATACACCACATGTCCTTCGCGCGCCTTCACTTTCGCAATGGTTCCAATGATGTCGTCGGCTTCGTATCCAGCCAATTCGAGCATCGGAATATTAAACGCACGAATAATTTCTTTGATCCAAGGCAAATTGCTCTGAATGTCTTCGGGCATTGCTTCGCGGTGCGCCTTGTAAAAACTATGCTCCACAGCGCGATTGGTCTCTGCGGCCGAATCAAACACCACTGCAATATGCGTAGGTTTTTCCTTCAGCATCAACTCCACCAGCGTATTCGTAAAACCCGAAGCAGCACTCACATTCATGCCTTTTGAATTCATTAAAGGATTGCGGCTAAAGGCAAAATACGCTCTGTAAATCAGTGCAAATGCGTCTAATAAGAATAGACGTTTATCGTCGTGTGGGTTGATGTTCATTAGAATGGGATGTGCTGATGAGTTTGATGTGCTGATGTGCTAATGTAAATTATTTGAAGATTTGGAGATTTGATAGCTATCGGATTGAAGATAAGAGAAATAAAATTGAGGATTTGATTTATTGCAGATTGATAAATGCTTTATCAGGATGAAAAATTCGATTTTTTTCGAGATCATGCTCCCCTTTCTCCTTGAGGAGAAAGGGGCCGGGGGATAGAGGTTAATATACCTTATTACCTCTCCAAAATGTAATAAGCCGTGGTGCTCACAAAATCTCTGAACCAAGGGATAGATGAAATGATTGGAAATTGTGGACGGGGCGACCAATTAAACTTAAAGCGGTAAATGGGATTTATAAGATATAATCGTCGGTGGTGGATTTTGTATCCAGTTTTTTTGAGGATGTTTTCAAAGCGATCGATTGAGATTCGGGTGTCGTAAATTTCCATCAAGGAATCGATGGTAGGTTGCGGCTCTCCGATACTTTTTAGGTATGCTGCATAGGTAGAACGTGGCAA
>JBBALS010000282.1:0-3346 GCA_040402915.1 Flavobacteriales bacterium | reverse complement strand
ACCGACCCACTTTCGTTTCAAGTTTCCACAGTTCCAGTCGATACAACCAAAGCCATCAAAGACATTCACGGTGTTTTGGATGTGCCATTCGATATTAGCGAATATATTCCCTGGATTTTAGTTGGTTTACTTCTAGCTGCTCTGATTGCCACTGGATTGTATTTCTGGTTAAAACACAAACGTAAACCTGTTGAAGTAAAACCGAAAGTTCCATCCATTCCTGCATGGCAAAAAGCACTAAGTGCATTGGAAGAAATTGCCAAAGAAAAAGCTTGGCAATCGGGACGCGATAAGGTTTACCATTCGTCAATTACCGATACGTTGCGAATGTATTTGGAAGAACAATTTCAGTTTCCTGCTTTAGAATCGACCACCGACGAAACATTGGAAATGCTGCGAAAAGCATCATTCAACCAGGATAGTATTCAGCATTTGAAACAAGTGCTTGTGTTAGCCGATTTGGTGAAATTTGCCAAAGAGAAACCCTTAGCTAATGAACATGAACGTGCATTGGAATATGCAAAAGAATTTGTTCAGTTAACACGTCCTAAAGAATTGGTAAACAAGGATCAAAAGAAAGGAGATAGTGGTGAATAGTTGGACTGATTTACAATTGCCTGCTTGGGAAGAAATTAGTTTCGCTCAATCCTGGGTTTTATGGTTTTTGTTTTTAATTCCCTTGCTCATTGTTTGGTATGTTTTCAAAGGAAGAAAATCAAAGCCTGAATTACAGATTTCTACCATCGCCCCATTTCTAGGTAGAAAGCCATCTGCAGTTGTGCGATTGATGAATGTGCCGTTTGCATTGAGATGTTTAACAATTGCATGTATCATTGTTGCATTGGCTAGACCTCAAACTAAACTCGCATGGCAAGATATGACTGCCGAAGGAATTGATATCATGCTCTCCATGGATCTTTCGCCCAGTATGCTTGCTCGCGATTTCAAACCCAATCGTTTGGATGCAGCTAAAAAGGTGGCCATTGAATTTATTGATGGTCGGAAGAACGATCGCATTGGCTTGGTTGTTTTTTCTGGTGAATCGTTTACACAATGTCCACTGACGGTTGACCATTCCGTTTTAAAGAACCTGTTAAGTGCAGCCGAACCTAATTTCTTAGCTGATGGAACTGCGATTGGTATGGGCTTAGCAACGGCAGTCAATCGCTTAAGAGAAAGTAAGTCAACAAGTAAAGTTATCATTCTCATTACCGACGGAGAAAACAATGCGGGATCTGTTTCGCCTTTAACCGCCGCAGAAATTGCGCAGCTTTATGGCATTCGTGTTTATACAATTGGCGTAGGAACACGCGGGATGGCTTATTCGCCAGCATACCGTTATCCCAATGGCGAGTTCGGTTTCGATTATGTGGAAGTTCGTATCGATGAACCTTTGTTAAAGAAGATTGCTGAAATGACCGATGCTCAGTATTTTAGAGCTACAAACAACGAGGCATTGATGGATATTTATAAGAAAATTGACCAGTTGGAAAAAACGCGTTTCGATGTTACGGAATTCCGCCGCAAACACGAAGAGTTTTGGCCATTGGTTTTGCTAGCTGCTTTGCTTTTGTTTACAGAATGGCTTTTGCGTAACACAATAATGCGATCAATTCCCTGATATATGTTCCGATTTGCATATCCATTTTTTCTCTGGGGCCTTTTGGTCTTGCCATTTTTCGGATTGTTATTCGCTGCACGAATGTCATGGAAACGAAAGGCAATCAAACGTTTTGGTGACTCTACTTTATTAATTACATTAATGCCTGATCGCTCCATTGCGAAAATGCGAACCAAGTTTTTCTTGCTTGTGGCTGCATGGATTTTCCTTATTGTTGGACTTGCAGATCCGCAAATCGGTTCCAAATACGAAGAAGTAAAACGCCAAGGTGTCGATTTAATTATTGCGCTCGATGTTTCGAATAGTATGTTGGCTGAAGACATTCGTCCCAATCGTTTGGAGCGCGCTAAGCAAGCCGTTTCCAAATTGCTCGATAAGTTGCAAGATGATCGAATTGGGATTGTCATTTTTGCAGGCGATGCTTATTTGCAGCTTCCATTTACTTCCGACTATGCTGCAGCGCGTATGTTTTTAACGACAGTGAGTAACGAAAGTGTGCAACTACAAGGAACTGCAATTGGATCTGCCATTCAAATGGGAGTTAAGAGTTTACCACGTGGCGGCGTTCGAAACAAGGCGATTATTGTGATTAGTGATGGAGAAAATCATGAAGATGATGCGTTAGCAGAAGCCAAAGCAGCAAAGGACAACGGTGTTATGGTCCATACCCTCGGAATTGGATCGCCCGATGGAGCACCTATTCCGAATATAAAAGATGGGCAAAATGTGGGGTATAAAATGGATGAAAACGGTCAGACTGTTATTTCCCGAATGGATCCTAAGATGTTGGAAGAAGTTGCTCTTGCTGGAGGTGGTAAATTTGTCCAAGCAACAGGAAGCGATATTGGTTTGGAAGAACTTTTCGATGAGATAAATTCTATGCAAAAGTCCGATTTTGGGACGAAGGCTTTCACCGATTATGAAGATCGCTTTCAGTATTTCTTGTGTGCTGCATTGTTATTTTTACTCATTGAATTTTTCCTCAGTGAACGCAAAAGTAAATTAGCTCGTCGTTTAAATATATTTGAATCTAAAAGCAAAAAAGTATGAGACAGATTTTGTTTTTATTGATGTTTCTATCAGTTTCTGCAGGGTTTTCACAAACGGAAACATCCCATTTTCGAAAAGGAAATGATTTGTTTAATTCTGGGAAATTCACAGAATCTGAAATAGAATACCGCAAAGGATTAGCAAAGAAGCAAGACTCATGGACCGGTAAATTCAATTTGGCCGATGCTTTATACAAACAAAATAAGTACAAAGAAGCTTCCGTTATTTTAGATTCTCTGAGCAAAAGCACTAAAAATAACAAGCAGCTTTCTTCAGTTTACCACAACATGGGGAATGCTCAACTCAAAAACAAAGACTACGAACAGAGTGTAGAGTCGTTTAAGAAAGCACTCAAACTCGATCCTAAAGCAGAAGATTCACGCTACAATCTTTCTTATGCATTGCAAAAGCTAAAGCAAGAAAAGCAACAACAGCAACAAAAACAGCAAAAGCAAGACAAGAAACAAGATCAAAAGCAAGATCCGAAACAGAATCAAGAAAAGCAGAAAGATCCAAAACAAGAAGAACAGAAGAAACAAAATCTCAATCGCGAAGAAGCGGAGCGTATGTTGGATGCATTAAATCGTGATGAAAAAGAATTGCGGAAGAAAACGGATAAGAAAGCAAATAAAAACGGTCAAGCCGGTAGCGGAAAAGATTGGTAATAATAGGAAT
>JBBALS010000281.1:0-3348 GCA_040402915.1 Flavobacteriales bacterium | reverse complement strand
GTGCGAATGCGGTTTCTTTTAGTTTCACTGAGTTTGTTAAATGTAATACAGTTGATTTTTCTATGTTTCAACTGTTCGATCCTTCAGGTAATTTAGTTCCAATTAGCGATGTAACTAGTATTGCTTGTATTAATGGTGGATTGTATGACAAAGATTTTACCTTGTTGTTGGATGAAAATTTAACACAAGGTGGACTATATGAGATTCAATTAGCCGGTTTGGTAGAAGACAATTGCGGAAACATCAATCTCGACACGCAACTCTTAGCATTTAGTTTTAATTCTGTAGAAATTACATCCGTAGATCAATTACAAGCGGTTGATTGCAGATCCAATAACGGTAGGGCAGAAGTCCAAATCCAAAACGGAACGGCACCTATTTCATATTATTGGAGTCCATCAGGACAAACAAATGCCATTGCACAGAATTTAAGTTTCGGCTGGCAAACCATTACTGTTACATCTGGTTTTTGTTTTACCGTCGATTCAATATTTATGGCGGATGCTAATAATTTCGATGGTGTCATAACAGTTGCCGACGATACCTGTTCGTTTGGTTTGGGGTCTGCAATTGTTGTTGCAAGTGGAGGAACACCTTTCGTTGAACGTCTAAATCGTCAAGAGTACACGTATTTTTGGAGCGCATACGATCAACGCAATGACACTACCTTTATTGATAGTTTGTTAACGGGCTTTTACAATTTAACCGTTCGAGATAGTTTTGGTTGTATTCTTTCTTATTTAGTTGAGATTCCAGATTATCGCTTCAATTTGGTTCCCGATTTCATTTTTTCACCTGACACAGTTCCAATTCCTGGTTTGTTCCCAACCGTTTCTTTTATCAATCAAACAGATAATGCCACAGCCTTTTATTGGGATTTTGGAACTGGAGATTTTTCAAATTTGTATGAGCCCAATTATGTTTTCCCTGGCTCAGGTACATTCGATGTAAAGCTTATTGCGACCAATGCATTTGGTTGTAAAGATTCAATTTCAAAGCCCGTCACAATTGATTTCGTATTGACGTTTTTTGCTCCAACAGCATTCACACCAAACGATGATTTAGTAAACGATTCGTTTAATATTGTTGTTACGGGAATTATGGATTCTACCTATTTGATGATTATTTTTGATCAATGGGGAAATGAAGTTTTTGTCTCCAATAATTTGAATAAATCTTGGTCGGGTAAATCATCGAGCGGCAATATGATGCCTGCCGGAACTTATACTTTTCGAAGCAGTTTTATTGATCAATCTGGAAAGAAGCACGTAAAGAAAGGAAGAGTTCTTTTGTTTGGATAATTTTGTTTCGGTTTAGAAATCCAGAATCATTCCATCATAAGCAATTTTTATAAAAGACGGTAGTTCCGCTTCAACTTCCTCATGTAAGCCCATCTGATGGCTAATATGTGTTAAATAGGCCTGTTCTGGTTGGATGTATTTCAAAAGAGAAACAGCTTCATCGAGTGTAAAATGTGATGGGTGGGTTTCTTTGCGAAGCGCGTTTAAAACAACAATCTTACTTCCCTTCATTTTATCAATTTCCTCAGAAGCAATTTCTTTTGCATCTGTTACATAACAAAAATCCTTCAATCGATATCCAAATACGAGCATTTTATAATGTGATACAGCAATTGGAATGATATGCTCTCCCAATAAATCGAATGGGGAATTGCCTATTTGGTGAAGATTTACCAATGGAATTCCCGGATAATTATCGTTCGCAAAAATATAGGCAAATTCTCTACGAATTGCTTCCTCAACATGGGCGGTCATGTACAAATCCATGTGTTTTTTTTGGAAGAAATTAAACGCACGAATATCATCCAATCCGGCAATATGGTCTTTGTGCTCATGCGTATATAAAACGGCATCTAATTTATCTACCCGAGCGCGTAACATCTGTTGCCTAAAGTCTGGACCTGTATCTATAAGTATATGATTCTTGTTGCTTTCAATGAGAATAGAGCAGCGTAGTCGATTGTCCCGAAAGTCGGACGATACACAAACTTCGCATTTACATGAAATAACTGGAACACCCTGCGAGGTACCTGTTCCTAAAAAAGTGACTTTCATGCTTCAAACCTACATAATTTTTATTTTCTCTTGAGCTTTATTCATCTGAATCGTTTTCTTTGCTTAAAATTATGAAATACTACGTTATCTCAGGTGAAGCATCGGGTGATCTTCATGGAAGTAATTTACTTCGCGCATTAAAGAACGAAGATGATCATGCCGAATTCCGCGTTTGGGGAGGTGATTTAATGGTTCAAGCGGGTGGCGAATTGGTAAAACATTACCGCGATTTGGCATTTATGGGATTTACGGAGGTGATCATGAATTTGCCTACAATCATCCGAAATATTCGTTTTTGTAAACAAGACATACTTCAATACAATCCGGATGTTCTCATATTAATCGATTATCCGGGTTTTAATCTTCGAATTGCAGAATTCGCATTTAAAAACAACATTCGCGTATTCTATTATATATCACCTCAAATTTGGGCTTGGAAACAGAGCCGCGTTCATAAAATTAAGAAAGTAGTCAATCGCATGTATGTGATTCTTCCTTTCGAAAAAGAATTCTATGCGCGGTTTCAAATGGATGTTAGTTTTGTTGGACATCCTTTGTTAGATGCGGTGGAGCAATTTAATCATGATTCAACATTTAGATTACGACATAATTTATCAGAACTTCCTATTATTGCATTGTTGCCCGGAAGTCGCGAGCAAGAAATATCGCGCATGCTACCTGAAATGCGTAAAAGTATTGCAACTTACACGAATCATATTCCTGTTATTGCCGCTGCTCCTTCTATTTCAATAGAAAAATATCATAACTGGGCACAAGGTTTTCCTGTGCAAATTATTGCTGGTGAAACCTATCAGCTTTTAGCACATGCACAAGCTGCATTAGTCACTTCGGGAACCGCTACTTTAGAAACCGCTTTGTTTATGGTGCCTGAAGTGGTCTGTTACAAAGGAGGTAAAATTTCCTATTGGTTAGCTCGTCGCTTGATTAAAGTCCGTTTTATTTCCTTGGTGAATTTAATTCTCGATCGTATGGTTGTTAAAGAATTAATTCAAACTGAAATGAATGATTCAGGGATTCGAGAATACTTAGATAAAATTTTATACGAAGGAACTGAACGCAGAATTATGTTGCAGGATTATACTGAACTAAGAAAGCAATTAGGTGGAGTAGGGGCGTCGGAGCGAACAGCAAAAGACATGGTTGAACGATTGAAAATCAAGGATTAATTAAGTGTTCAGAAAATGCACGTAATTTTATATCGATGTTTCGATACTTTATAATTTTCCACTTTATCTTCTTAGTTCAGTATAAT
>JBBALS010000280.1:0-3348 GCA_040402915.1 Flavobacteriales bacterium | reverse complement strand
ATGAAGTTAAGAAACCAGTGTTACCTGCTTCAAAATCTCCATTTGCAATTTTGTTATTTCCACAAGGAATCGACTGAGCAGATAGATAACTTGGCGCGGAAACCAATAAGCCGAAAGCACAAGTTACTTTAGCAATTTGTTGAACCAATCTTCCATTTTGAAAAATTGATTTTAGTGTAGGAGTTGTTTTTTTCATAAGTAAAAGGATTAGATTAATTTTAATCAAAGATACTTACATTAGGAAATTATGCAACATCGCTAACAAAAAAGTTTTAAATAGTATTTATCTAAATGATTTACAACTATTTAAAATAAATATACTAACTTAAAAATGATAGACTTCTCAGTATTTTCATCAATTTCGCCGTGTAATATTACACCCAAAACAGCATTTTTTTTACTAAAGATATCCCTCAATAAGCAAACTTAAAACCTCTTGGGCTGCTATAGGAATACTAGTTCCGGGTCCAAAAACAGCTGCCACTCCGGCATCAAATAAATAGTCGTAGTCCTTTTGAGGAATTACACCTCCTGCAACAACCAAAATATCTGCACGACCGGCGTTTTTCAATTCTTCAATAACTTGGGGAACCAAAGTTTTATGTCCACCGGCTAAAGAGGAAACGCCCAAAATATGCACATCATTTTCCAAAGCTTGTTTTGCAACCTCGGCGGGTGTTTGAAACAATGGCCCAATGTCCACATCAAAACCAATGTCGGCAAATCCGGTACTGATTACTTTGGCGCCACGATCGTGACCATCTTGGCCCATCTTGGCAACCAAAATACGTGGCCGACGTCCAGCCAATGCCGCAAATTCATTGGCCATCTCGCGTGCTTTTTCTAGTTGTGGGTTATTTTTCACTTCGCTATTATATATGCCCGAAATACTTCGGATGGTTGCTTGATATCGTCCATACACTTTTTCTAATGCCATCGAAATTTCGCCTAAAGTAGCACGAACCCGAGCCGCCTGAATACTCAATTCCAACAAATTCCCTTGATTGTTCTTCGCTGCCTCGGTAAGGGCTTCAAGTGCTTTATCTACTTTTTGTTGATTTCGTGTTTTCTTTATGCTTTCAAGTCGTTGCATTTGCTGTAAACGCACTTGCGTATTA
Source organism: Flavobacteriales bacterium (assembly GCA_040402915.1). Taxonomy (GTDB): domain Bacteria; phylum Bacteroidota; class Bacteroidia; order M30B66; family M30B66; genus CALQRR01. The sequence continues at coordinate 2,230 of JBBALS010000280.1, read as the reverse complement.
TCCACTTCCCGAATTTCGAGATTGGACTCCTCTTCAACCTGAAACTTATTAACACCAACGATTACCTCTTTACCTGCATCTATTCGGGCCTGCTTTTTGGCGGCAGCTTCTTCAATGCGCATTTTCGGAATTCCCGTTTCGATGGCTTTGGCCATACCCCCCAATTTTTCTACTTCTTCGATTAGCTCCCAAGCTTTATGTGTTAAATCGGAAGTGAGCCTCTCCAAATAATACGAACCCGCCCAAGGATCAATCAGTTTCGTTACTCCTGTTTCTTGCTGAATAAACAACTGAGTGTTCCGAGCAATACGCGCCGATGCATCAGTGGGTAAAGCAATGGCTTCGTCCAAGGCATTGGTATGCAAACTTTGCGTGCCGCCCAACACAGCCGCAAGTGCTTCAATAGTGGTTCGCGCTACATTGTTATATGGATCTTGTTCGGTTAAACTCCAACCGCTTGTTTGGCAATGGGTGCGCAACATCAGTGATTTTACCGATTCGGGATTGAATTCTTTGATCATCTTGGCCCAGAGCATTCTTCCTGCACGCATTTTGGCGATCTCCATAAAATGATTCATACCAATTCCCCAAAAGAACGAAAGTCGCGGAGCAAACTCATCGATCTTCAAACCCGTGGCAATACCTGTTCGAACATATTCAATGCCATCGCAGAGCGTGTAAGCCAATTCAATATCAGCTGTGGCTCCTGCTTCATGCATGTGATAGCCACTGATACTGATGCTATTGAACTTAGGCATCCGCTTCGAAGTGTAGGCAAAAATATCTGCGATAATGCGCATACTTGGTGTCGGCGGATATATATATGTATTGCGCACCATGAACTCTTTCAAAATATCGTTCTGAATGGTTCCACTTAAAAGCGATTCATCCACACCTTGCTCCTCAGCAGCAACTATAAAAAATGCCATCACAGGCAAAACTGCGCCATTCATGGTCATCGAAACACTCATTTCATTGAGCGGTATTTGATCGAACAAAATCTTCATGTCTTCGACCGAATCAATTGCTACACCTGCTTTTCCAACGTCTCCCTCTACCCGCTCGTGATCGCTATCATAACCACGATGTGTGGCTAAATCGAATGCAACGGAAAGTCCTTTTTGTCCTGCTGCGAGATTCTTTCTGTAAAATGCATTGCTTTCTTCGGCAGTCGAAAATCCGGCGTATTGACGAATAGTCCAAGTACGCGTTACATACATACTTGTATAAGGACCTCGATGAAATGGCGCCAAACCTGCAGAGAATTTGAGATGTTCAACTTCGGTAAGATCCTTTGCATTATAAACCGGCTTAACGGAAATTCCCTCGGGAGCCATCCATTCACGATCAATCTCGGAGGCAGCAGCCTTGTGAGGGATTTGTATTTTTGAAAAATCGGGGCGCATGGTTTTTTGCTATCGTATGTTAATGTAAAATCTCTTCACTCAAATTCCCAAATACCGCAGCCACATCGCAACCAATGTAAATGAAATCGTGAATACCGAGTTCTTCGAGTTGTTTTGCATTGCTTGGATTTCCTGCAACGATAACGGGTACCGAAGGCCAACCATCTTTCAATAGAGTTTCGACAGCGATTAAATACGAATCATCGTCGGAACATAGAATAATGACTTGGGCATTCAAGGCCGCTTCACTTTGTAATTGGTCGATGAGTGCGACTTGTGCTTCGCCTTTAGTTGAAACAAATCCACCTACGGCCATGAACTCAGTCGCAAAATCTGTACGTGCATTGCGTTTAACTTCATCCCCAAACACCGCAAGAAAAGCACTTGGCGATTTCTCTATGGTAAAGGCTTGTCGCAAGGATTCAAAAATGCTTGCTTCTCGAAAAGTTTCCACTACACGAATTTCGGGCAGTTTGACGAGAGGATCGCGTTGGGATTGAATTTCAACATGTACCAAAGCATTTGCATCAGCGAAAGTAGATACACCCACCAAAGCACGTTTGCGTGTACGTATATTTTTCTCAATAGCAGCGCGACTCACAACAAGCTGATCTTGAATAAATCCTGACCGAAGTGCTGCAACAAAGCCACCTTTTTCTTCAATCGTTAAAAAAAGCTTCCAGGCTTTTTCGGTTAAATCGCTTGTCATTTGTTCGATAACGTATGAACCCGATGCCACATCAAGCACCTTATCGAGATTGCTTTCGTCATGCAATAAATGATGCATATTGAGCGCCGTTCGTTGCGATGCTTCATCCGGAATT
>JBBALS010000279.1:0-3372 GCA_040402915.1 Flavobacteriales bacterium | reverse complement strand
ACCTTGGGAAAATTCCTCAATCCCGATGAAGATCAAGCTGCCCGACAGTTTGAGATAATGCAGCAATTAGCTCCCGAACTCGGATTTACACATTATGAAATAAGTAATCTGGCTAGAAACGATGCCAAAGCCATTCATAATTCCGCCTACTGGGAAGGAAAACCGTATGTGGGCATTGGTCCGTCTGCACATTCATTTAACGGAATAAATCGTCGAATTAACAAAGCCAATAATACACAATACATCCAATCTTTGAAATTGGGAGATTGTATGCATGAACTTGAATTCATCGATTCGAAAACACGTTATAACGAATTAATTTTAACCGGATTGAGAACCCAGCGAGGCATTGAAAAGATAGCGCTTATTCAACTCGGAAAGGAGTACATCAAGCATTTTGCAAAAGCAAGAAAACAATTGTCAAATCCTGAAATCCTCCAGGAAACAGAGAATGCTTTTATTCTAAATCCCAATCAGTGGTTATTTGCAGACGGAATTTCAGCGAGTTTGTTTTATTAAAAGCGAATTTTCAATCGTTCAATTAGTGACGATCGCGTTCTCTTTCTCTACGGGCCAATTGCTTTAACGGATCTGCCGACATTTCCTCGTGCAATTTTCGGTTTCGATAAATATCAATTGCAGCATACACTGATTCTCGGAATGAATCGGGACTTGCGAGATTTTTACCTGCAATATCGTAAGCCGTTCCATGATCTGGAGAAGTACGAATGATTGGCAAACCCGCAGTGAAATTAACCCCGTGGTGAAAAGCAATCGACTTAAACGGAATCAAACCCTGATCGTGATACATAGCCATGACGCCATCGAATTTTTGCCACGTGCTATTTCCAAAAAAACCATCTGCTGAATACGGACCATACGCTTTGATACCTTCCTCATTGGCTTTGCGAATGGCGGGAGCGATAATCGTTTCTTCTTCCTTACCCAATAAACCACCATCGCCAGCATGTGGGTTTAATCCCAAAACGGCGATACGTGGCGTACGAATTCCAAAATCTTGCAAAAGCGATTGACTCATAACACGCAATTTCGAAAGCACTTTTTCTACACTTAATGCAGCAGCAACTTCCTGAATGGGAATGTGCCCAGTGACAGTTCCAACACGCAAATTTTCACTAACCAACAACATCAAATAATTGCTCGTTCCTGTTTTATGCGCCAAGTATTCGGTATGTCCGGGAAAATTAAAATCGGGTCCTTGCACATTACTCTTATTAAACGGAGCCGTAACGATGACATCAATCAAGCCAGCTTGCAAATCTTCCATTGCACGAGTCAGCGATTTAACTGCCCAAGCACCCGAAGCAGGACTTGCAGTGCCAATTTCTAAACCGACTTCAACATCGGTAATATTGATGAAATTACAATGATTCTTCGCTGCTTTAGAGGCATCGGAAATTCCAAAGAAATTGAAATCCGTTATTCCAAGTTGCTTGCGGTGATGCGTAGCTGCTTTGTGAATTCCATAAACCACGGGCGTACACAACTCAAGCATTGCATGATCCATGAATGTTTTCATGATTACTTCGTACGAAACACCATTGAAATCGCCTTGCGTAATCCCTACCCTAACTATATGTTCTGCTTCTTCACTCATGCTTTTGCTTTATTTCGGATAAAATCAACCAATAACCTCACACCCGAGCCAGTTCCTCCTTTTCCACGATACGAATCAGGCGATTCAACAAACGCAGGTCCTGCAATGTCTAAGTGTACCCAAGGATAATCTGTAAAACGTTCTAAGAATTTGCCTGCAGTATTTGCTCCTGCGGTGATGCCACCAATGTTTTTAATATCGGCAATGTCACTTTTGAGCAATTCTGAATAATCATCCCAAAGCGGAAATTCAACCAAACGCTCATGCACATTGTCGCCACTCTGTTTTAATAAATCGAAATCTTCTTCGGCTGTTCCCAAAGCCACAATGCCGTATTTTCCAATGGCACGAGCCGCAGCTCCTGTTAACGTTGCTAAATCGACTACGAATGCTGGCTTGTATTTCTTCGCATAAACCAGTGCATCACTCAAAATCAAACGACCTTCTGCATCAGTATTTAAAACTTCTACCGTTGTACCATCCGAAATGGTAATGACATCGCCCGGAACAATAGCATTTCCATCGGGACGATTGTCGGTACACGGCGTTAAACCTACAACCCAAATTGGCAATTCCGATTTTGCGATGGTGTAAATTGCACCAACCACAGCAGCGGCTCCGCCCATATCGCACTTCATAGTCATCATGCCATCGTTCGGCTTCAGGCTTAATCCACCGGTATCGTATACAACACCTTTTCCAACAAACACATACGGATGTTTATTTACAGCACCTTTAGGTTTGTATTCCATCACTACAAAAACGGGTGGGTCGATTGAACCTTTATTTACTGCTAGCAATCCGCCCATTTTCAACGTTTCAATTTTCGATTTATTGAAAACTTCCACTTTAAAACCTGCTTCTTTTCCGGCTTTTTGAATTTCTTTTCCCAGTTGAACGGCAGTTAAATAGGAAAGCGGTTCGTTCACTAAGTCGCGCGATAAATAGATTGCTTCAGCTAATATTTGCAAATGCTCAAGTTCTTTTTTCGCAATGTTTTCGCTGCATACTTCCAATTTATGCAAGCTATTTTTTTCTTTTTCGGCAGTTGAACGATATTTTAAAAATTGGTAATTCCCCAAGGCCATTCCCTCGGTTAATGCCAAGGTTTCGAATGGTTTGTTGGAACAATCGATGATCTGAATCGATTTTATTTTTTGCGCATTGATAGACGATAACAAAGCGTTTCCAGCAACACGAGTAGCTTCAAGTGTTAATGCATGCGATTTTTTAACATCGATGATAAGAACAAAACTGAAATGACCTAAATGGTTGACAGCAATGCTTTTCTTCTGATTTTTAACTTGTTCTTGGATGTAGGCAAATTCTGCTTTCGAGAAATTGGATGATCCTAAATCATCAATAGTGGCTGCAAGAAGAACGCGATCGCCTTTTCCAGCTTTCGATATATGGGTAATAGAAAATTTAGACATGGTTATTTTATATGCGACAAATGTAACAAATCATCGTTCGTTTTCTGAATTAGGAGGAATGTAATTATGGAATTGAAATGCCTTTGTATAATTATTTGAATATGCATGGATGAATCAATCGATAAATCAAACAAACATGAAAGCAATTTGAATTTATACATGTTGAAAATGAAAAGACATTTTCGCGAACATCATTTTATAAAATTGTAAATTGGCAATGCTAAAAATTGAATTTTACAACGTTTGAAATGAATGAAAATCATTCCAAAAAACGGATTTGATTAAAAAACGGATTCAACAAAATTTTATACTTTATTGAAA
>JBBALS010000278.1:0-3380 GCA_040402915.1 Flavobacteriales bacterium | reverse complement strand
AAACTGCGTGAGTTGTCAAAATCATGTCCGGCATTCCCAAGCCTAACGCCATGTGCTGAGCGATGTAGTCAACAATTCGAGATGCAACGATAGTTTCCGAAGTTGAACCGGTTGTGGCTGATGCCGTAATGCTCGCCATTGCACTATTGTTAAATGCTCTATTCCAATCTTCAGTAAGAGAAGACGAAAGGTAAGCTTGCAAGAATGGTAAATCCTGCAACATTTGACGGCTAACTTTTGCAAAACCCGCTAAGAACGGGACACTTACATTAACCATTGTTACGTCATAGTCAACTTGTCCCTTACTGTTTCCTTCAGTTTGATTACCAAAAGAACCCTCACCTATTGCGGTATTTCCACGAGGGAAAGTTACATTACCTGTTGCAGTTGGAATAATTCTAAAAACTTCGTACAATTTCGGATTGTAAAAGCTGCGCAAAATTGGTGATTCAACATAACTAACCTGAGAAGTTCCAGTTAGGTTGCTACCCAATGTCATTACACCAACAGCCTTGCTGATAAATGGTGATTCATTTTTGATTGAGTCGTAATTAACATTTATGATATCTACGATTTCATTCTTCATGAAGTCGAAACGGCTGCCGTTAAATGTTTTTACGGTTTCAGCTTTCAATTTGCCGTTAGCTGCAATAAGTCCGTTTACTTGCTCTTTCAATTCCAAAAGAGATGCATCTTTCTTTTTGAAGTCATCGTTCATTTGAGCTACGGTTGCCATGTGCTTTTGGTCGATTTCTTTTAAACCTGATTGTAAGGCTTCGATTACTTGATTTTCCATAATTCGAAAATTGTGTTAATGTTGTTAATAAGATTTGTATCTGCACTCTCCGCTTTCACCGCTGGCAAGTTAACCGCTTCCGCAAGTTGACCGCTATTTTGGATTTCTGCATAAAGTTGTTTGATGTGTAAAAGACAAAGTTCGATTGTTTCGTCGGTTGCCGTTGTTTTGCGAATAAATTGTTCAAAACTTTTTAAACGCTCAATAAGTGTTTCGTTAGTTAAAGCCTTCATCCCGATTAATGGTGTATTTTCATTTGCACCCCAACCGGTAAGTGATGAACCTTCATAAAGTTGAACGTGTGTAATTTCATTTCCCAAGTCGCTTGATTTTTCTTGCAGCGTGCGAAAACCAATTGAATGTTCGGTAACTAATCCACTTTCTGCCATCTTTAGGAAATCTTGCCCTAATGTATGACTACCAATTTTTGATTCATAGTATAATCCGATTGAATCTTCTTTTAATGTTGTTAGTTTTCCAAGCGGCTGCATAACCTGGTGATTGAGCAAATGCTTAACCCTGCCTTTTGGATACCATTCTTGAATTGATTGTTTAAACGCACCTTCTCTAATTATGTCGCCATCCGAATCAAGACTATTGAAGTTAGAAAAGTAGCCAGTTACGATTCCTTCTTTTACATCAACGTCTTTTATTTCTGATAATATAAATTTTGTAGTATAGATATTTTTCATAGGGTAGCTTTTATAAAGCAAAACTAATAAATTAATTGTTATAAAAATATAGGGCTATATTTGCATCGTTGCATACTAATTGTTTTTACCTCCCGTTGTTTCTACAATGGGAGGTTTTTTATTTTCTAATCAATTTGCCGTTAGCATCTTTAGCAAACCTAAATCCAATTATACATCTGCAATTAATTGTAAAGTCCGCGGGGGCTGTTATGTCGCCCGGCTGCATCGCCACCGCTTCAACTCCATTTTTCCCTACTTGGCGAAATGGCTCAAACTCAAGTACCGTTGTATTGTCCAAAATTTTATGGTCATAATTGTCACCGCTGCCGAACATTCGCTCCTTTCCGTCTAATGTTGAAATCCACGCTTTTAACATTTGGAATCTTTGCTGCCGCCCTGCTTGCATAATGCCGGCATTAACAGCTCTTGTTGTTTCAGTTCTTACAATTCTTAACGCTCGGCTTTGGTCGGCTAATCCGCTACTAATAATTTTATCTATAATTTGAGGTTCGGTCAAATTGTTTGCGTAACCGTCCGTTATTATTTTTAAAAGAGTATTTTTATTTGTTGTATCAATCCACGAAATCAAGGTTAATCCGTATTGTGCAAATAATTCTAAAACCGCAGCCGTAAACACTTCGTTTGTGCCCATTGCCCCAGTTGCAAACGCTTTTTGTTTTACAAATTCAGCGTCCCCTTGTTTGTATAATGTTGTATAAATTGGGTAAGCAATTTTTGAAATACATTCACCGTACATATTTTTGAGCAGCGTAAGCAAATCTTGATTTAACATTTGAGCATTATAAGTAGCGTAAGCCGTTTGCAAATTTGTTAATTTAGCATTGGACAAAAATTTTCCTATTTGCCGGTTAAACAACTTGACAAATTTTGGCAAATACTTTTTTTCTATTTGCATCCGCTTACTTTCTATTTCCTTATAGTATTGCTTTCTTTGTCGTAAGTTCATTAATCAATCTTTGTTTATAGCTTTGTCTTGCCCGCTGCCTAAAATCGTGTTCAATCTTGCAACGCTGCTCAATTTCCAATTTAGGAAACCGTTGCATTACCGTTTCTGTTATTGCTTGCATCTGCTCCGCTGTAATCTCCATTTGTATAGTCGTTAATCATTCCGTTGGGATCAATGTTTGATTCTTCAATTGGTGTAAGTCCGCTATTTATGTACGCTTTATCAAACTCGCCGCCCAATGGTTCATAATTCATAGCCATCCGCTTTTCGTCCAACGTAAGCCAGTAAGCCTGCGCAAGTTGCGATACCAACTTTTCAATATCCTTTTGTAGTTCAGGCAGTGCCGTAATGTCGAAGTCGATGTACTCCATGCCATTGCCTACATTTGGGATAAGCCATTTATTTAATTCATCCCGTAATTGTCCGAGCATTGGTACGACTGTATTTGTAACTAAATCACGGAGTGCATTTTGGTAATTGTTGTCGCTCATGTTGTCGGCAGAAAATAAAACAACCGGCATACCGAAAACCCTACACCATTGCTCAAGGGAAAACTTCATGGTGTCTATTATTTTCATTTCGGCATTTGATAAACCGAAGTTTAAGTATTCCCACGGTGTTTGTAGCATTGCCACCGTTCCGCCTTTCGTGTTGTTATTGATGCGGCTTGCTAATGCACTTTGCATTTGTGAAGCCTGCAATTCCGTAACCATTGGTATTTGATTTCCCACAACTTTGGGGACTAATGCCCCTTTCGCCCCGCCATTTGCCATTTGTGAAGCTGCTGATTTTTGCGCCTCAACGCCCATAAGATAGTTATTCCATGCTGCCCTAATCGGTGAAAGCCCCCTCATGTGTTCACGCGTGCTAACGTCAAAGTTTGGATTCCATGATTTCCATTGCATCACGTCGGATTTTGCAAGGT
>JBBALS010000277.1:0-3381 GCA_040402915.1 Flavobacteriales bacterium | reverse complement strand
CGGCATCCAAGGCCGAAAAGAAATAACCCTGTTCAGCAGTTAATTCGCGTTGTATAAAGTTTGCCGTGTTGATGCAAATTTGCTTATAATCGGAATCGCCATTTTGTAAAAACGCTTCTGCATACAAACTCAATAATTGCCCATTGTCGTAAAGCATCTTTTCGAAATGAGGAACTTTCCACCAAACATCGGTCGAGTACCTCGAAAATCCACCACCCACCTGATCGTAAATGCCACCAAATGCCATTTTCTTTAAGGTCAAATGCACATGATCGAGGACATGTTTCTGATTGGCCAATACCGCCCAACGCATTAAAAATTGGTAATTATTAGGTAGTGGAAATTTAGGGGCTCGGTTAGGTCCACCTTCTTCCTGATCAATGATTCCCATCCATTTTCCAACACTTTGCTGCAAATCTTCTTTCGAAATTGCTTCCGCACCTGCGCGTACTTTAAACAATTCGGTTTGCTCAATTCCTCGTGTTAAGTTGCTCGCATATTCTTCCACCTGAGGTCGGTCTTTTATGCACAATTCCTGAATCTGCTTCATCACATGCTGCCATTGTTCTTTTGGGAAATACGTGCCACCATATATTGGTCGTCCGTCTGGCAATGCGAAACAATTTAGCGGCCATCCGCCCCGTTTTGTCATTAGTTGAACAGCTGCCATATACAACTGATCAATGTCGGGACGCTCCTCACGATCTACTTTCACACAAACAAAATGCGCGTTCATAATGGCCGCCGTTTCCTCGTCCTCAAACGATTCGTGTTCCATTACATGGCACCAATGGCAAGCCGAATAGCCAATGCTAACCAACAAAGGTTTGTTTTCGCGTTTGGCCTTTTCGATGGCTTCCTCGCCCCAAGGGTACCAATTTACTGGATTGTGAGCGTGTTGCAATAAATACGGACTCGTTGAGTCAATCAATGCATTGGTAAAACGTGGAATAGGGGAGGACATCGCGATTTTTCTGCAAACATAATTCACAATTCAATCGGGTTTGAAAGAATTGTTAGGGCCTGTCCTTGAAAAAAAACATCCTGCTTCAATTAAAAAAGCAATCTCATTTCAAGGCCGTGCTGTTCAGGGCTTCGGCTCGCTAGCGCGGAGCTTCCCCTTGCCATCACTCAGGCAGACATTTGTTTTCAAATTAATGGTTTACAATCAACTGTTGCTTCCAGTTTTTACCTTCCGAAATAACTTCCAACAAATAGATTCCATTGCACAAATCTCTTAAACCAATTTCAGAAACATTACTGCTAATACTTTCTTGTTTCATCAATTGACCATTCAATTGATAGATGTTCACTTGCGCCATCTCGCTCGTATTTCGGCGAATGGTAATCAAGTCAGAACTTGGATTAGGATAAACCATCACATCCAATTGCTTATGGCTTAATAAATCGAAGCCAGTCGTTGTGTACAATTGGACATCATCCACCACAAAACGAGATCCCAACGAAGGCTGTCGAACACCTGGGGCTTCGGTGTAAAAATTATTAAATTTCACCATCGCATTAGCAGGAGCATCTTGCGATGTATAAGTAATTTGAGCGGTGTTATATAAATAAGCATTGGTGGAATTGGAAATAATGCAACGACCAAATCCAATTTCGTTGCCAAGACTATCATAAACAACTATTATAGCCGAAGCGCTATCGCCGTTTACCGGATTGTGTTTGTAGAAAAAGCCCAAAGCGGTTGGGTAATTTTCCACAGGAATGGTTTCGAACGATCCCCAAGCCGAATATACACTGTCCAAATCGGCAACTATTTCACCAGAAGTTCCCGTGTTTAAGGTGTAATTATAGGAATTGCGCATTTCGGCAGCAAAATTCCCATTGTGCGCTTCAGTCGTTGCTGAATAATAAGCATTATCAATATAAACTGAATCACCATGCATTTGGCCAGTTGTATCGAACCAAACCGATTGTAAATAAACATTTCCCCAATTACGTAATGAACCATTCGCATTGATTTCTTCAAAGCTGGGATTGGGAATCGCTGTTTGACTCATCGCTTTTAAAGTGATCAGTAGTATAAAGGAGATTAGAGAAAATTGCTTTTTCATAATAGCGTAAATTTAGACTAAATAGCGCTACATTATTTTGAATCGTATTTTAATGCAATTAATATTAACCTTAAAACCTGGTTGCATTCACCATAAAAAAAGGCAGAACTCCGAAGAATTCTGCCTTTTGAAAAATCGTTTAGATTTTTAGTTAAAGTCCCACCAAACTTTGTTTAAGATGTTTTCAACCAAGATTGCGTTTGGATTATACAAACGTTCGTCTTGAGAAGTTGGTAAAATCCGTGGAATTTCGGTTTGACTTCCACCAGGATTTGGCGTTAAAGCCGGATAGTTTGTTCTTCTCCAGTCGTTCCATACTTCAACTTGAGTAAACATTGCCACATACTTTTGATACATGATTTTGGATAAACTAATTGTTGCATCAGTTTCACTTGCATAAGCAGTTTCATAGGCTACATCTTCAGCTCCTGTAATTTGAGCAACTGAAGCTTTTACTGCATCGTTGCAAGCAGTAGCCGATAGAGCAGTGTTTCCTAAACGTAAATTAGCTTCTGCTTCAATAAACTTAGCTTCTACATAAGTAGCTAAAGGTGCAATTGAAGCCGCACTTCCAAAATAAGAACCAATCGCAGAAGCTGAAACATCTGCGAAGTCAGGATTTGAACTTGATCCAGAATATAATCCGCTATCATTTAATGCTGCGTAATAGGCTAAACGCGGGTCATTACTCGAAATAAGGGTATCGGCAAAAAATTGTCCCATCCGCATGTATCCTCCACGATTTGATTCAAACGCAAACCATTGATTGAGTTCATTTCCACCTGCACCAAATTGAGCATTCATGTCGTTTACGGGACCAGTTAAAGCAGCATTTGTTAAATACTCAAGTGCTTTGGTTGCAGATCCTGAAGGGTCGCGATCGCTTAATCGATTAGCATAACGCGCTTTTAACAACCAAGCAGCTGAAATCCAAGATTCTGTATTTCCTCCATAAATAAAATCGCCTGTTGGAAAGAAACTATTCAACGAAGCATCTTTCGATAAATCAGCAATTGCCTCTGAAAGTAAAATTTGAAGATCAGCATAAATATTTTCTTGTGTATCGTACTTAGGTGCTGAGTTTCCTTGTAAACCTAAGCCAGCTTCTGAAAATGGAACATCACCCCACATATCGGTAGCTAAACCAACATTCATTGCTTTAATTACTTTTGCAATACCCGCATAATGAGGGTTTTTATCTCCAAAAGTTGATATCAACAAATTGCAATTGATAATAGCGCTTGTGTATATTCCATTCCATTCGTTAGTAACATCACTTTCAAAAATAAGGTAATTGGCTAAGTCA
>JBBALS010000276.1:0-3402 GCA_040402915.1 Flavobacteriales bacterium | reverse complement strand
GTACGTGATGGGATTCGGTAAAAAAATCGAAATCACCATCAAAGATCGTATGGTGCGTGTGCGTGATTATGGCCGAGGAATTCCACTTGGGAAAGTAGTGGATGTGGTTTCCAAGATCAATACCGGAGCAAAGTACGATTCGGTTGCATTTAAGAAATCGGTGGGTTTAAATGGTGTCGGGACAAAAGCAGTGAATGCGCTTTCGAGTTATTTCAAAGTGCAATCGGTGCGCGATGGCAAAATGAAAGTGGCCGAATTCGAAAAAGGCAATTTAACTAACGAAACTGATATTACCGATACGAACGATTCCAAAGGTACCCTTGTACAGTTTTTGCCTGACGAAGCTATATTCGGAAACTATAAATTTATCAGCGAGTATGTTGAGAAAATGCTTTGGAACTATGCTTACCTCAACACAGGATTAAGCATTCATTTCAATGGGCAGATTTTTAAATCGGAACGCGGTCTTTACGATTTACTCGAACAAAATCTCAGCGGAGAACCTTTATATCCAATTATTCACTTAAAAGGAGAAGACATCGAGATTGCGATGACCCATGGCAATCAATACAGCGAAGAATATTATTCGTTTGTAAATGGACAACACACCACACAAGGAGGAACTCACCAAGCTTCATTAAGAGAAGCCGTTGTTAAAGTGGTTCGGGAATTTTATAAAAAAGATTTTGATGCCAACGATGTTCGTCAATCCATCATTATTGCCATTAGTGTAAAAGTGGTTGAGCCGGTTTTCGAAAGTCAGACCAAGACCAAACTGGGTTCTCAAATAATTGCACCCGATGGACCTGCAATTCGTACGTTTGTTATAGATTTTCTGAAGAAAGAACTAGACAATTATCTTCATAAGCACGCTGATGTTGCTGAAGCATTATTGCATAAAATTATTCAGAGCGAAAAAGAGCGAAAAGAATTAAGTGGCATTCGAAAACTTGCCAGAGAACGGGCTAAGAAAGTAAGTCTCCACAATAAAAAACTCCGCGATTGCCGTGTTCATTATAATAGCAATCATGCTGTTCGATTAGATACAACCTTGTTCATTACCGAGGGGGATTCGGCATCTGGCTCCATTACAAAAAGCCGCGATGTGAATACACAAGCTGTATTTAGTTTAAAGGGGAAGCCGCTTAATTGCTATGGTTTGACAAAGAAAATTGTTTACGAGAACGAAGAATTCAACCTGCTTCAGAGTGCATTAAATATTGAAGATGGCATGGACGATTTGCGTTATAACAACATCGTAATTGCTACCGATGCCGATGTTGACGGAATGCACATTCGATTGCTCATGATTACATTCTTCCTGCAATTCTTTCCCGATTTAGTTAAGAATGGACACTTGTATATCCTTCAAACACCATTGTTTAGAGTTCGTAACAAGAAAGACACATACTATTGTTATTCAGAGGATGAACGCCGAGAGGCCATTGTGAAAGTTGGGAAGAATCCTGAGATTACTCGATTCAAGGGATTGGGAGAGATCTCTCCGGACGAGTTCAAGCATTTCATAGGAAAAGACATTCGATTGGAGCCAGTAATTTTCAAAAGAGAGGAAAATCTTCCACAGCTTTTAGAGTTTTACATGGGTAAGAACACGCCTGATCGTCAGCTTTTCATCATCGATAATCTCAAGGTTGAAAAAGATCTAGTAGAAGAAGAAAACGAGTAATCGCTTATTCTAGTTCGATTTCAGGGTAATAATTGACAGAATACTCTTTCAATATAGTTTTTTTGAAGGGTTAAAACACTCATGATATCGCATTGTCTTTCTTACACTTGTAAGTCGCATGGACTTTGTGTGCATCGATAGGGCAACTCTTATTGGGAATACCTCGTTTTGTTAGAGAAAATATAGTCATGAAAACTAGACCTATTTTCCTCACGACATTACGTTTTCAATTTTTTGTACTTATAGGAATTTTTCTTTTTTCTATAAATGCTCAAGCGCAAACCGCACAAACATTTGTTGTTGCTGCATCTTCCGAAGCTCCTGCATTAATAAAAGATGAAGTAGATAATTTCATCTCATTTTCGCCAGTGAATGTTGAAGGTAAAGTTTATTTACGTTGGATGGTCCGAAACGATCGGAAAGATGGTGTTTATATCATTGAACGATCGGATGATGGAACCAATTTCGAATCCTTAGGATTTAAAGACCGCTTAGGATCGGATAAAAACATCAAGTTATTTTATTCCTGGATAGACGTTGCACCTCCAACTGATAAAGCTCACTATCGCATCATGCAAGTTGGTGTTGATCGCACCTATACATACTCTGATGTTGTTCGAGTAAAAACAGGAGCTGCGCCCACAGTTGGTGGCAATGCAAGCAATAAATAATCTGTCTATCTAACGTTCCAAAATCACTTTCATGAAACAACGTTTACGCATTAGTAATCGTCTAAGCAATCGCATGCGCAACCGACTTCGGCAAAGCGCAGTTGTTTTCACATTCGGAATACTACTTTCTAGCATCTACTTTTTATATCAATTTATTGGAAATGTTTCGGAAGGAAGAGCTCAACAATTAAAGGAACTGAATCATCCCCAAGCAGGCATTTTAGAGGGATTTTCAGGCAGAAAAAAAATACATATTCATCCAGAAAAACTCCCATCAAATCAGGAATTCAATGATTTGCCCATTCTCGTTAGTTTGCGTTTGGACGAATTGAAATCATCTTCAAATGGCGGGTTTGTTTCGGGTAGAAATGGAGAAGATATCGTATTTACTTCTATCAATGGACTAGAAATTCTGCCATTTCAAATTGAACGCTATAATCCTGAAACTGGAAAACTAACTGCTTGGGTCAGATTTAAAACATTATCCAAACAAGAGAATGAATGTTACATGTATTATGGGAAATCGGATGCAGTATTGCAGAGTTCCAAAGCCACTTTCGATAATACTTTTCGAACTGTTTGGCATCTGAACGGTGATTTTCAAACGGCGGGTAAGCGAAATCTTCCCGGCGAATTCAAAGGAACAAATGACGAAGAAGGGAGATTTGGTGCTGCAAAGAACTTTCAGGCAATTGAAAAAGGAATGGCGGTTTTTGAACCCAATGAAGCTCTGAATTTCTCGGGTGACATTTCAGTTTCTGCATGGATTAAAAACGATGGAAGCGCTTACGATCAAACTATAATAAGCAACATATCATTTCATGGCGGCTTTAGCTTATGGATCGATACAGACAATAAAGCGGTATTTGAAATTGTCGATTCCAAAGGGAAAACAGCATCTCTCAGAAAATGTGCATTGGGAAACAAACTGAAAAAAGGGGAATGGCACCAACTAACAGGAGTTTATTCGAAAAAGCAGGATTCTCTATTTCTTTATGTGGATGGAATACTCGACCGTTTTGAAAAATCTGAAATCGAATACAC
>JBBALS010000275.1:0-3408 GCA_040402915.1 Flavobacteriales bacterium | reverse complement strand
CGGTAACGTTGTATTCGGAAGCGGAAAAATTGCTCCAGGAAATCTTCGAACGCCCTGTTCTCCTCGCTCCTACTGTTACGCTTGGGCACCTCTCCAATATTCCGGTTTTGGTGGGCGATCGTGATTGTGTGATTATGGATATTCAAGTGCATTCATGCGTGCAAACGGCAGCACAGCTGGTTAAAGCTCGTGGTATTCATGTGGAACTTATCCGTCATAACCGCATGGATATTTTAGAAGAACGCATCATCGAACTCAAAGAGAAATACGAAAAAATCTGGTACATGGCCGATGGCGTGTATTCCATGTATGGCGATTTTCTTCCATTAAACGAACTTTACAACCTGCTCGACGAACACAAGCAACTCCACTTGTACGTCGACGATGCTCACGGAACGGGCTGGGCAGGAAAAAACGGTGCGGGTTATGTGTTAAGTCAGAAACATTTTCACGAACGCTTATACCTCGTTGCGGGATTAGCAAAAAGCTTTGCTGCTTGCGGTGGTGTATTAGTTTTTCCGAACGAAAAAGAACAAAAGCGCGTGCGTAATTGCGGCGGAACATTCATCTTTTCTGGACCTATTCAGCCGCCTATGTTGGGTGCCATTGTAGCTTCGGCGAAATTGCATTTGAGTGCGGATATAAAAAGCCATCAAGCAGAATTACAAAAGCGTGTCGATTACTTTGTAGAAACCTGCAAAACCCTCAAATTGCCATTAATTGGCGAATCGAATTCCCCTATTTTCTTTATTGGCGTTGGAAAACCAGGCGTTGGTTACAACATGGTTACACGCATCATGAACAAAGGTTTTTACATCAACCTCAGCGTATTCCCGAGTGTGCCATACAAGAACACAGGATTACGTATTCCGCTCACCACAGGACATTCGTTTGAAGATATCTACAACCTACTTTCCATCATTGCCGAACAATTGCCATTTGCATTGAAAGACAATAATTCAAGCATGGAGGAGATTAAGAGAGCGTTTAAGATTTAACGGAAATTAACATTCTGTTTTGAATTAAATCTTGAATTAGACTGAATCCAATTTTGGATTTCTCTGAATTTCTTTTGCAAACAAGGAAAATTTCTAAAGCGTTTTATAGAAATTGCTGTGAATATTCAACATTGAATTTCTTTATATCAGGCATTTTTCAATGCTTCCCAAAACTGATTTGACGAAATCACATTTCCGTTTTCAATGTCATCAATTCCATTTTGCAACATCTTTTGTTGATTTTCTGATAATACATCCCACCAATCGTCTTTCGATTTTGATCTTTTCAACCCATCAAGAAACTCAATAATATTTTCATCTGAAAGTCGATTAAATCAAGCGATTAAATCAAGTTTCTTTTGGTTGAGTTCAGCTGATGACATTTCTTTTAGATTTAAAACAAAGATAATGAGTTTAATGAATCGATCTAATCTGTATACAAAGTCATTTTAAGAGGTCTTTAGTATCAAGATTTGAAGGATTTATAATCTCATATTAATTAAACTTTCAAACTTTAGCCTCTTTACTTTTCCCTTTCAACTAAAGAATTCAACTTTCCTCTCGAGCTTCCAGCTAAAAGAGCTTTCACTCGGGATTAATCATTTCTAAACTTCTGCAAATGCATCAGCAAGAACTGATCAACTTTCAACTTTTAACTTTCCCATTTCAACTAAAGAATTCAACTTTCTTCCCGAGGTTCCAGCCAAAAGGGCTTTCACTCGGGATTAATCATTTCTAAACTTCGGCACAGCCTCAGTATGAACTGATTAACTTTCAACTTTTCCCTTTAAACCTTTCAACTCAAATCAATCCTTCAGGCAACGAACAGAAAAACCGTTCTGCTTATCACTGTTGTAATTGAATACATCTGCATTATAGTAATTCAGAAAGCGGCTCACTGCATTGCTCTTGTCGGACTCCGAAGAACTCCACCAGTTTCCTACTTTGCCTATATCGCTGAATGAACCATTGATGTAACGGAAGCCGCCTGGCAAAGCCGAAAAACCGCTGCTATTATTGCCATTTCCGGATTCATACCAACCGTTGGAGCTTTTCATTTTTATACCAGCTACATTTTCTCTGCCCAGGTTTTATCTGTAAGTTCTGTCAACTCCGTATTTGAAGGAATATGATACCCTTCAGGCGCTAGTCCACGAGGATCGTTCACCGCATACCAATTATACAACTTTCCGTATTTAGCACCATTGCTCTCATCGTTATCGTAATAACACCAAGCTGGTTCATTATTCTTTCCGGCATTTTCCCACTCCTCAGCTGTTTTGGCTTGCGGTATTAAATCTCCATTTCGAAAATATTCCGCACCCAAATTTTCAATCATCCAAACTTGATCGCCAATTTTTACTTCTTGGATAGTAGTGTCTTCCATATTATTCATGTTCATTATTTAAATTATTACCTTCCTAAAAAAGGCGAAATATTAATGCATTAATGTCCCATACAATCTTTAGTGGCAACACTTTTACCATTTAGATATCTCTTTTTGTGCATCATATTCAGAAACGGAAATTCCCTTTTCAATTCTCTGTACAGCATCGTCGATTTCTTTGTTGTACTGCTTAATACTGATTCGCTTCGTATCATTATCAACATTCAAGAAACTTTTAATCATTTCTAGCACAAGATTCTGTTGTTTCCACGATAACATGGGAAGATAATCGTCAACTTGTTTTTTAATTGCTGTTGTTGTCATGATTGATTGCTAAGCCGGATTCAAACTTACGAAAACTTAATAAAATTTAATGATACAATCACCTTTTCAAAATCACAAACACTTCCCTTCCATCGCGGGGCTTTATTGAATTGTAACAGGGTCCTATCTGTACTTCCTTGAAATACGGCGAAAATAACGTTAGATATTCTTCTGAATTTCCTGCAAATGGAGGCGGAGTCGAATTTTCAGGGATATCGAAAAATACGCCTGCAAGCGTACCTCCTAAATTCAAAATGTGCAACATCTTTTTTGCATAACTCAAGCGCAAGGATGGATTGATTGCGCAGAAAAATGTTTGTTCCAATACCAAATCAAATGTCCCTTCGAGCTGAAAAAAATCCGAATGAATTAATTGATTGGCTGGAAAATCGGGCCTGCGTTTTTTGAATCGTTCGATGGCTTCACTGGCAATATCGCAGATCCACACATTTCGAAATCCTGAATCCCACAAATACGCAGCTTCCCAAGCATTGCCCGCTCCAGGAACCAAAACTTTTATCGTTTTATCGGATAATTGATCAATATACGTTTTCAAAGGCGTCGAAACCTGGCCCATGTCCCAGGCTGTTTCACCCGAAGTATAACGCGCATTCCAAAACGATTCATCCAATTGAACATCCATTTTTACGACTTACGCTTTTCCAAAACAACAATATTCTCAACGTGCGTAGTTTGAGG
>JBBALS010000274.1:0-3429 GCA_040402915.1 Flavobacteriales bacterium | reverse complement strand
CCGAAATCGCATTTCCCCTAAAATTCTCAATTCCGATCAAATTGGATTCCTCGAGGCATGTGCGAAACCAAGTGCCATGATTGTGGTGGGCGATGGCGACATCATTAAAAACAGCTATTCGAAAGCTACTGGTCGCATGGCGCCATTGGGATACGATCGCTATACGGGCGAGCTATTTGGCAACAAAGATTTCTTACTGAATTGTGTGAATTACCTCTGCGATGATTCTGGTTTAATTTCGGTGCGAGCGCGTGAAGTGAAATTGCGCATGCTTGATGAAACACTTATCAAATCGTCGCGCACATCCATTCAAGTAAAGAATGTGGTTATTCCCATTGTCATTATAATTCTTGTCGGTATTCTCTTATCGTATCTACGGAAACGTAAATTTGGAAAAGGATAAGTTCGTAGATCTATGAAATCGAATCGTTTATTAATTATTGGAATTGCTTTATTGGGGATTGTTGTAACGTATCTGCTCATCAATAACGGACGCAATACACGTGGTGGAGATTTAAAGAATTTCACGGTGGAAGACACGGCTTCGGTCGATAAAATCTTCATTGCCGACAAGCAAAATCACAAAACGCTTTTAGAACGAAAAGGACCATCATTGTGGATTGTAGATGGGAAATTCCCCGTTCGGAAAGATGGCATAAAGATGCTTCTGGAAACCTTGAACAAAATGGTTGTGCGCACTCCTGTTGCGAAATCGATGGAGCAGAAAGTGTTGAAAGACCTTTCGGGCCCTATACAAAAAAAGGTGGAGATTTATCAGAACGGGAAATTAAGCAAGGTTTTTTACATGGCTGCCGAAACGCCCGATAAATTAGCAACCTACATGCTTATTGATGGCTCCGATTCGCCTTACGAGGTTCATATTCTAGGACATCGCGGGTTCCTTCAATCGCGTTTTATATCAGATGGCCGTATGTGGCGCGACCCTGTAATTTTTCGTTACGATTACCGAGATATGCGATCTGTTGAAGTGAACTACCCAGCCGATCCTCAACAAAGTTATACAGTGAAGTACGATGGTAAAAAAACATCCCTTTTTCATCGCGGAAGCACTGTGCCTGATCCCAATCTCGATTCTCTAAAGGCATTCGAATACTTAAATAATTTCCGAAATATTGGGTACGAGTTTGAAGTGGTTGAAACATTTTCGAAAAATATCAAGGACTCTGTTATTGCCTCTAACCCATTTATAGAAGTAACGGTGATTGATAAAAATGGAGATTCGAATCAAGTAAAAGGGTATCGTCGTCCGGCAAATTTAACTTCCTATGTTCCCGACCAAGAAATGCAGGCCTTCGATACAGATCGATTGTATGCCCTTGTTGGAAAAGAAAAAACATTTGTATTGGTTCAATATTTTCAATTCGATAAAGTAATAAAACCAGCTGTTTGGTTTTTACGCAGATAAATGCACCGAAATTTCTTTCGTTTATTATTCATAAATGCTTGAAGATTTATCCATCAATCTTCTATCTTTACCTTCCTTAAATTAACAAAGCAATGAAATTTATTATTTCTAGTAGTATCCTACTTAAACAACTTCAAGCAATTTCAGGTGTATTAAGCACCAATAGCAGTTTGCCCATTTTGGAAGATTTTCTATTTGAAATTTCGGAAGGAGAGTTGAAAATTTTTGCTTCGGACTTAGACAATACTATCAGCACAACATTCAAGGCCGATGCCGCAGAACCTGGTCGTGTTGCTATTCCTGCAAAAATGCTTCTCGAAACGTTAAAAAGCTTTCCAGAGCAGCCACTTACGTTTCTTATTAATAGCGAGAATTTCGGAATTGAAATCGCTTCCGGATATGGTAAATACAAACTCAATGGACACGATCCTGAAGAGTTTCCTCGCATTCCGGAAATTGAAGAAGGAGCAGGTATTAACTTAGATGCTTCTATTTTATTTAGCGGAATTAACAAAACGATTTTCGCAACCGGCAATGATGATTTACGTCCTGTTATGTCGGGTGTATTTATGCAAATTGGGCCAGATCACATGACTATGGTGGCTACCGATTCACATCGTTTGGTTCGTTACCGTCGTTTGGATGTACGTTCAGAAACTGAATCTTCCTTTATCCTTCCTAAAAAACCACTCAATTTGTTGAAGAGTCTTTTGGGCTATGTTAATGGTGAAGTGGCTATTAAGATTAGCGATAAAAATGCCTCTTTCTCTTTCGATCATATCAATTTGGTTTGCCGTTTAATTGATGGTCGCTATCCTAATTACGAAGCTGTTATTCCGAAAGAAAATCCTTTCCGTTTAACTATGTCGCGTCAAGATTTGATGAATTCCATTCGTCGTGTGGCCATTTTCTCGAGTCGCAGTACCAATCAAGTAAAACTGAATATTCAAGGAAGTGAACTTCAACTTACCGCTGAAGATTTGGATTACTCGAATTCGGCAAGCGAGCGCCTTACATGTAATTACGAGGGCGAGGATATGGAAATTGCATTCAACTCTAAATTCATTACAGAGATGTTGAGTAACTTAGATACAGATCAAATAAACCTCAACATGAGTGCTCCAAACCGAGCAGGTATTTTATTACCCGATTCAGAATCGGCTGATAAAGACGAAGACTTGTTGATGCTCGTTATGCCTGTAATGGTGAACAACTAATAATTTTAAAGGCTGATTTTTCAGCCTTTTTCTTTGAACACAATTTTATGAACTCACACGAAATAGACTACCGCATTATTGGCTCCGAGATGCAATGCGTAGAAATAGAACTCGACCCACAAGAGGCAGTTGTTGCAGAAGCCGGATCCTTTATGATGATGGATCAAGGCATTAAGATGGAAACCATTTTTGGCGATGGTCGTGCCCAAGAACAAAGTTTTTTCGGTAAACTGATGACCGCGGGTAAACGTGTCTTAACTGGCGAAAGTTTGTTCATGACTGCTTACACCAATATTGGACAAGGCAAGCAACAAGTAACCTTCGCAGCACCTTATCCAGGTAAAATCATCCCGCTCGATTTGACGTTGTTTCAAGGCAAAGTGATTTGTCAGAAAGATGCTTTTCTCTGCGCAGCGAAAGGAGTTTCCATTGGTATTGAATTTCAGAAGCGCTTAGGAACGGGACTTTTTGGTGGAGAAGGATTTATCATGCAGAAGCTTGAAGGCGACGGTTGGGCCTTTGTGCATTCTTGCGGAACCATCATTGAGCGCGAGTTAAAACCAGGCGAAATTCTTCGCATCGATACCGGCTGTATTGTAGCATTTACTCAAAATGTAGACTACGATATTCAGTTTGTTGGAGGAATCAAAAATACGCTCTTTGGTGGCGAAGGAGTATTTTTCGCTCAACTCACCGGACCTGGAAAAGTGTGGATACAATCTTTACCATTCAGCCGATTGGCAGGAAGAGTGCTTCGTTATGCTCCCGGAATTGGACGAGGAGGAA
>JBBALS010000273.1:0-3438 GCA_040402915.1 Flavobacteriales bacterium | reverse complement strand
CCATTTGATGCGCGAAAAACATATTTATTTCCCCATCTCAAGCATCATTAAAAAATCGCCCGAATCCAAGAAAATTATTTTCCGACTCGAATTTCTCTTTCAACCATGGGAAGACAATCCTGAAATGGCAATAAAATCTCTTCAAAGTCTGGTTGAATTTTTACGTGAGGAACAAATTAAATCGGGAAAAGCATTGCAAGGACTCGAAACCGAAGCCTTGTTTGCAGTATCCAAACTCCTTCAACAAATTGA
The DNA here is from genome assembly GCA_040402915.1 of Flavobacteriales bacterium. GTDB lineage: Bacteria > Bacteroidota > Bacteroidia > M30B66 > M30B66 > CALQRR01. The sequence goes on along the minus strand of JBBALS010000273.1, from coordinate 3,186 downwards.
CAACCTACGCCAAAGCTTTTCGGGTTTTACAAGTGTGAGGACATTGCAACGTATTTTTCAGCAGTTGATTCGAACTCAAACTTCCCCATTTTATGGAGAACCTTTAAGTGGTTTACAGCTGATGGGCTTACTCGAAACACGAAATCTCGATTTCAAAAACCTGGTACTTTTGTCAGTAAACGAAGGTATTTTACCAGCTGCCAAAACTCAACGTTCGTTTATCCCGCATGACATATCGAGCTTTTTCGAATTACCAACTTACAGAGAGCGTGATGCTGTATTTGCCTATCATTTTTACAGAATGATTCAACGCGCCGAGAATGTTTGGCTTGTGTATAATACTGAAACAGATGAATTTGGGAAAGGTGAACAATCTCGTTATATCACCCAATTGGAGGAAGAACTCAAAAGCAAAAACACGCAAATTACACGCGAAATATATGTTCCTCAATTAAACATGACACCTGAGGTTCCCATCGTTATTGAAAAAACTCCCGAACTACTTAAGGCTTTAATGAATCGAATTGGAGGAAAAGAAACTTATTCAAACCTTTCCCCCACTGGAATTTCGAATTACATCAATTGCAGTCTTCAATTTTATTTCAGGTATTTAAGCGGTATCAAAGTAGATCGTCCAAAAGAAGATGAGATTGGCGCTGATGTTATGGGGACAGTTGCTCATGGTGTTTTGGAGGTTTTTTATCGACCTTTTGAAAACAAAGTAATTCAGGTGCAAGATCTTCAGAATATGCTACCTAGAATTCAGGATCAAGTGCGACAAAGTTTTATTGATACGGGTGTTGATGTTCGTGATCTTGAAAGTGGAGTCAATCTATTGACGTTTAAAGGGATAGAAAAGATGATTGGGAATTTCATTAAATCTGAAATAGAATTTGTAAACGAATTAGCTGAAGATGGCCAAGTACTTAGCATAGAGAAAATTGAAGGTGATTTGCAAAAAATAATTCATGTGGATGTTTTAGGTGAACTTTTACCGATCTCTTTTAAAGGTAGAACAGACAGAATCGATCGTATTGGAAATTTTTTACGCGTGGTCGATTATAAAAGTGGTGGATTGAAATCGACTGATGTAAATCTCGATGCTCAAACCGACATCATGGTAAATCCTAAAAAAGCAAAAGCATTACAACTCATGCAATATGCTTTGATGACTCCAGAAAAATATTCCGATTTACACGTACTGCCTGGAATTATTAGTTTACGACAACCTTCTTTAGGACTTGTTTCCTTAACTGTAAAAAAAATAGAAGGTCTAACTCCCGATGAGCGCATTGAAACAGAGCAGGTTTTTCTTCAAATTGCCAGCGAAATAGTGAACCCTGAAATACCTTTCGAAAAAACCAATGATGTTAAACGTTGTCAGTATTGCGATTACAAAGCAATCTGTCACAGATAACTATGAACCGAAATAGATTTAAGATTATTTACCTAATGAAGTGATAGTTCAATCTTGATATTTATTGAAAATACTACTATCAAATGGCGTCCACAAACAGGCTTTTAAGTTTGCTGATTTTAAGCCATTGTTAGCCCAAGTATTACACGTATAAAACAAACTATAGGTGCGGTTTGCTTCATAAAATGCGTCATTTTCAAAGTACGACGCACCTTCAATTTTCTGTGCAATTCCCGATTCATTGAAGCTAAAACTCTCAACTATGTATTTGACTAATTGCATGTAACTGTCTTTACTTATGCATATTTTAACACATGATTTAGACTCTTTGAGTTGATTGTGATAAGTAACATGCATTGCACCGGTTCCTAAAAAGAAAAGTGCTTTGAAAGTAGTTCCAAATGTAATATCATCCCAAGTTTTTGTTTCAAGAAAGAACCCTTTATCTCCCCAACCAAAAGCAACATTCTTGAAAGTGGAATCTTTTAATTTGGTATCTTTTGTTGAAACATATTTACTCCAATCCATCCATTGATTTTGGTATGGTAGCACGATGTCGGCATGAACACCGCTCGTTAAAAGGTGAATTTCAACAGAATCTTTCTCGCATTCTTTAAAATCCGAATTCACTTCAATGGAAGAAATGGCTAATGCAGAAAGAAAATACAAGACTACGAATAGAATAAATCCACCCACAATCTTGAGGATTAATTTAACTAAACTCTTTATTTTCATAGGGAATTTATTGTCGATACAAACAAATTACTTTTTCAATACCGATCGCTTTTCCAATTCTGCTTTAGAAAATTCGGGCGGTTGGGGCGCTTCGGGAATGTGTCTTTTTTCCGCAGGTAAGCAAAGTGTTTCGGCCATTTTGGAGAACTCCGTTTGGAAGGCAGCAAGCGTATGTTGTCCAAACAATGTAAATCCACCTTCAAATCCCTGCTGTTGATATTCTTCGAACGTAGTTGTATAGCCAGAAAATTCGTTGGTATTGGAAGTTAAAATGACATCCATAACACCTCGTTTTTCCAGAACTTTTAAAACTGCTGACTTTAATCGATCGCCAGCAACTGTTGTAATTTCGCCGGGGAACCCGAGAATGGCAACATCGCCAATAATAAAAAGTTGAAGTGGAATAATAACTGGGGCCCATGTATTTTCAACCATAGCGCCCGCATCATACTGACGATTAAGCTCCTCTCCTATTTCGGTCATAACGCCAGGCAAAGGAATTAAATTGAGTTTGGTATAACCTAAAACGCGTTTTTCCTCCAATTCAACCAACAAATGTTTAGGCCCATGTGCTTCCTCCAAATCTTTAAAATGCGAGCGATTTACCTTTGAACTCAAAACCGGCATTTTACGGATTGTGTTCTTATAACTATCAATTCCACGAATTAAGGTGGAAGTAAACGTATCAATACCGGGATTATCCACATCATCGCCTTCCAGAAATGAAAGCCCCAAAGCAGCTGCACCCGTTTGATGTTGTTTTTTATCGTGGGTAAATTGTTTATCGCACATCACCTCCGACATATTCACGTAATACTGAATAAAATCGAGCGTATTGCTCATTGGAATTTGATAATCGTATGATTCGAAAATTCTTTTAGCATGTTCGAACTGAAAGAAGCCACTAAAGTATGCTGATTTAAATTCATCCTCATAACGCCCTCTTGGCCACCATTTAGCTCTTCCATGATAATTCGGAGAAACATCGCCTTGTGCTTCACCACAAAATGCGGCAACGAAACTTCGTTCTTCCG
>JBBALS010000272.1:0-3449 GCA_040402915.1 Flavobacteriales bacterium | reverse complement strand
CACTCGATTCATTATTGAGCAACAAACTCCGAACCTTCTTATCGCTGCTCGGAATTACCATCGGAATCTTTGCAATCATTTCGGTGTTCACCATGGTCGATTCCATTCGTAATAACATCGATAAGAGTATTTCTTCACTTGGAAACAATGTGATTTTCATTCAGAAATGGCCTTGGGAATTTAGCTCCGATTACAAATGGTGGGAATACATGAGTAGGCCCGTTACCAAATTGCAGGAATTGGATATGGTTCGCGATCGAAGTAAGCTCATTGCCGCATCCGCATTTTTAGTACAAGCAAATGTTACGTTAGAAAATGGAAGTTCTTCGGCAGAGAACATTGAAATTAGTTGTGTAAGTGACGAATACGATAAGATTAAATCCTTCGAGATTCAGGAAGGACGTTATTTCAGTGATGCCGAAATTCATGCTGGTAGAAAGAAAATTGTTATTGGAGCCGAAGTAGCTTCAAAACTTTTCGAGAATGCTTCACCCATAGGAAAAGAGATTTTAGTGCGTGGAGATAAAGTGGAAGTAATTGGAGTTTTTAAACGCGAAGGACAAAACATTTTGGATTTTGGATTGGATAATGCCGCCATGGTTCCGCTCAATTATGCGAGAGCTTTGGTTGATATTCGAAACGATAATTTGAATCCATACATAGCCGTGAAAGCAATTGATGGTGTGAGTAATGAAACATTAATTGATGAACTAACTGGGATCATGCGCGGAATAAGACGCATCCAACCTCGTGAACAGAATAATTTCTCCTTGAATGAAACGAAGCTTATCTCCAATGGATTCGGGCAGTTGATTGGAGTGGTGAATGTTGCCGGAGGAATTATTGGATTATTCTCCATTTTAGTAGGTGGTTTTGGCATTGCTAATATCATGTTTGTTTCCGTGAAAGAGCGCACCAACATCATTGGAATTCAGAAAGCATTAGGTGCAAAAAATTACTTTATCTTGTTTCAGTTTCTATTCGAATCGATGTTGCTTTCCATTACCGGTGGAATCATTGGATTACTAATCATATTCCTAATCACCATTGCCATCGGAGCATCTTTCGATATGGATGTTTCATTGAGTATGAAAAACATCAGTTTGGGTGTCTTAATTTCTTCATTTATTGGACTAATAGCTGGAATTGCACCTGCGGTTTCAGCATCCAAACTCGATCCGGTTGAAGCGATGCGTTCTAAGTAAATTATTTTCCTATGCAACATCATCATCACGAAGAAGGTCATCTTAAAAGTTCCGCTTTTATCTCCGATATCGTTATTGGAATGGCCGATGGATTAACCGTTCCATTTGCATTAGCTGCAGGATTAAGCGGGGCAGCTCAAAGCAATGGCATTGTTATTACCGCCGGTATTGCTGAAATTGTTGCAGGTAGTATTGCCATGGGATTGGGCGGATATTTAGCCGGAAAAACAGAACAAGAACATTATGCATCCGAATGGAAACGTGAAGAAGAAGAAGTGGAACGTGTTCCTGAAAGAGAAAAAGCGGAGGTGCGTGAAATTTTTGCTGAATATGGATTGAGTGAAGAAACCCAATATATTATTGCCGAAGAAATGGCTCGCGACAAGCGGAAATGGGTCGAATTTATGATGAAGTTTGAACTAGGTTTGGAAGAGCCGCATGCAAACCGCGCTCGTAACAGTGCTGCAACCATCGGTATTGCTTATGTTGTGGGTGGAATAATTCCCTTGAGTGGTTATATTTTTACGGATACTCCAAACTCCGGACTCCAATTTTCTTCGGTTCTCACGGTACTTTGTTTGTTTATTTTCGGGTATTACAAAAGCAAAATCACCGGACAAGATCCTTTACGAGGTGCACTAAAAGTGACGTTTATTGGCGTTATTGCAGCAGCTGCAGCTTTCTTTGTTGCTCGAATGTTCGATCAGTTATTGAGTTAATTCTCATCTTTTTTTAATTTAGCAATTCAGATTTTAGTCTAACTTCGTTTTGAAATTGAGAGTTTTTAAAAATCACCAATCCAATCAACCATGAAACGTTTATCCATTTTTGCAGCACTTTTAGGGTTTATCTCACTCAGTTCTTGTGATAAAAACGAAATGCGTATGTGTTTCGAATCTTCTGACAAAACAGCAAAGGTTAATCAGCGAGTAACATTTAATGCAGCTTGCAGTGTTGGAATGAAAGAATACCATTGGAATTTTGGAGATGGGAAAGACACGGTAACCCGAACTCAGACGGTTGAACACACTTTCGATTATGCAGGATATTACACCGTTTCATTACACAATACAAATGTTCGAATTGATACGGAATGTTCGCCTAATGGAACTGGGAATGCGGCATCTGCAAGCATCGAAATCACTGAATGAACCAAAGCCTTTTAATTAAAGGACTTCGAATAGTTGGAATTCTTCGGCTGATTCTCATTCTCTATTTATTTATTTTTTCACTTTTAGTAATCATTCCGCTTTCCTGGGTTGAAGGTTCTTATTATAACCTTTCGGCTATTGAAGACGGTGGAAAACTCTGCCTTTTTAGTCTGATTGTTTTTATTTTACCGGGTCGAAAACATCTGCCATTCCCAAAATTTTCGCAGTTGCTTCCAGCAATTTCATTTCTGCTGTTCCTCTACCCTGCTATTTCTTCAGCAATTGAATTTTCGTATCTAGACAAAACGGATAATACAGAAAGCCAAAATTCATTTTCATGGAAACATTGGATTTTGGGGCACAAAGCTGCTTTAGATAAAGAAGATATTGAAATTAAATCCACGGATGGACAAACGCTTCATGCGATATCGTTCAACGAAACTGAAAGTAGAACTAAAAAAAACGCTGTTCTTGTTTTGCATGGAGGAAGTTTTTCGGCTGGATCAGCCATTCACGGAGTAAGTCTTGCGGCTGCCTTAGCCGAACGTGGTTGGTTTACACTAAGTATTGAATATCGTCTAGCACCCAAAGATCACTATCCGGCACAAGTGGAAGATGTGAAGTTGTGGATAGATTACCTTAAGAAGAATGCAAGTCGATTATCTATAGACACAACGAACATATTCCTCGCTGGCGAATCGGCAGGAGGAACCATTGCACTTAATGCTGCTTATACATTAAAAGACTCCGCAATTTCGGCTGTTGCAAATTTGTATGGAATCACCTCAACTGAATCACAAAATGAAGAACTCTTTGAAAGCAGTATAGACATCAAACAAATACTCAACGATTACAGAGGAACTAACACCTTAATATCGATCAGTCCCATTGACCAAAGTAAAGTCCATGCAATTCCAACCATCAGTATTCATGGGAAATGTGATAAAATTGTCCATTGGAAACATGCGCAAGAATTGACTAATGCACTTAATGCAAGTAAAATAGATAACCAACTGTTGCTTTTGTCTTGGTCGCCGCATATTTTTAATCATCCCGCCTCGGGACCATCCGGACAAATAACTACCGAGTTAAT
>JBBALS010000271.1:0-3462 GCA_040402915.1 Flavobacteriales bacterium | reverse complement strand
CAGAAATGATAGGGATGAAAAAAGCCGATTGGCAAGAATTAACCGAAGAAACCTTCCATCGAGTTTTTGGTAAATCGGCGGTAAAGAGAACTGGATTTTTAGGATTGAAAAGGAATATTGAATTTATTTCGAACGCCGATTCTTAATCGTTCATTCTTGGTTGGTGCTCCAACGATACGTCTGTTGATCTAAACCCGCTAAATCAATTACCCGATCAATTACTGTGGCCGCTAATTCTTTAAAATTAGTAGGTTTAGAATAGAACGATGGACTAGCCGGACAGATTATTCCGCCTGCTTCGGTAATTGAAGTCATGTTGCGAAGATGAATGAGACTATAAGGTGTATCGCGAACAACAAGAATCAACTTCCTTCTTTCTTTGAGAGCTACATCTGCAGCACGAGTCATTAAATCATCCGAAAACCCATTGGCAATTCGGCCCAATGTTCCCATCGAACATGGGCAAATAATAACAATATCAAACTTAGCGGAACCCGAGGCAAAGGGTGCGAAAAAATCATTCTTTGAGTATGTCTTAAATGGGAGATTTTCATAGGATTTATCACCAATTTCAAATTGCCATACATCTTTGGCATTGTCCGAAAACACCAACCCAATTTCCTGAATCTGACTGCTCAGTTCATTGAGTTTTTCAAGAAGCACCTGAGCATAAACAGATCCACTTGCACCTGTAACCGCAACAGCAATTTTCAGCTTTTTCATCCTTTAGAAATTAACAAAAAACCGCCCCATAATGCAGGAAGTATACTGGCCTTTATTGAGACGATAGCTTGTGTTTTGATCATGGTTTCGCACGGGGAAAATGCTGTTTGCTGATCTGATATTAAACGACCATTTATCATTAAACCTCCATGTTCCTCCAACAGTGAAAGAAAGGTCAAACGGCTTAAATTGTTCACGAGAAGAATAAATTCCACTCATATCTCCATAATTATCCTCTTCCCTACTTCCAAAAAAAACACCAAGCGAGGGTCCTATTTCGAGATTAAGTTTCTTGTTATAATTGTATTGAAATACAAGCGGGACTTCGATATAATGTAAGCGTAACAAATATAAAGTTGGGATAGAATCGCTTGGACGGAGATTCTTATGAGCACCTTTTCCTAAATAGGTCATTTCCATTTGAAGCGCGGATTTCTCACCCAATTTCATGCGAACAAATGCTCCCAACGTTGGACTAAGCTTATTATAACCCGCTAAGTTATCGCCAGTAATTTGACTGGTATTGATGCCAAAAAGTAATCCGCCTTGAAATACTTTCGTAGTTGCATCCTGAGAAAACCCTAAGATTGGTAACAGAAAAGCGAATGCAAAAAATAAAACTATTCGAAAAATCGACATCAGTTAATCTCTTTGTCTTCGGCCTGAACTACTTCTTTTGATGAAGTTCGAGTTAATACAGCAACAACAGAAACACGGTTAGCATTCCATTCGGCTGGAATTGTATACGAAGCGGTAGTGATTAACTCCTCACCAACATTATAAGTTGCCTGCGAACTTAATGCAACACCCCAAGCTCCATTCATACTTCCTCTCAACATGTGACGATGGGTGTATGCTTCAATTAATGATGGACTTGGAAGATTATAATCTTTCTTAGCACCAACAATACTGTCTTCGGTGAGATAGAGAATAATATTAAGTCCCTCCGTAATTTCCTGAAGTATCTTGGTTCTAACCGAAACATTCAAAGAACGATCGGCTGCCGAATATGTTGGCGTAATCCACATAAATGCTTCAGGAGGTAAATCCAATAATTCACCCGATTTTGCTTCCCATGCATCTTTTGAGAGAATGGTAATACCATCAAACGATTTTCTATTTACAAGGCCATTCGGAAGCCCCGCTATTTCATTTCCAAAATTCTGTTCAATTTCATTTCCAATTGTTGTGCGATAGTCGTTTGGATAATGTGTGCCTGATGGTTCCGCAAAAAAACCTACATGCAATGCCATTGAAACAATTTTATCCCCTCTTAATTGACGAATTTGCTCTAAAACTTCTGCCGCTCTGGGGCAATTTCCACATGTTTGGCCTGTAAAATCCTCAATGAAAACTTTCCGCATAACAACCTCGGTGTCGTTAACTGCAGTTGTTGTTACTGCTTGACCATACGGAGCATCAATTTTGTCGCAACTAGAAAAAGCTATTACCAGAAATGCAGAGAAAAACAGAAGGACATTTTTCATAATAATAAATTTATGTTTAAGACCGCAGCTATCAAATTTAAAAACTACTTGTAATTGAGATTGAGAATCCATTGGATGCAGGCACATTTCGGCAAACACCACCTACACAAAAGATACCCGCACGCTGACGACCATATTGAAGCATGATACGATTTCCATTTTTATTGAAGCCCGTATTTCCTGTGATGTAATGAATCTGTTTGGCTGAATCGGGGTTGCCGTAATTGTATTGATCTATAACAGCAACAAACCAATTGGGAGCAAACGTATATTCAATCATACCCATTGCCCAACTTCCAAAATCTTGCTTACTCAAGAGAGACTGCGCTTCAACACGAATTGTATGTGATGTATTGATTTTATATGCCACATCCATTACAGCCATATTAGCGAAAATAGTTCCGAATCCACTTAAACCTTGAATAACATCTTTGTTGTAAACCCAATTCAAATACATAACCGTTGCCTTCCATTTTGCATTGAATTTTCGATGTATTTCAATATGAAAATCACGAAAAATCATCTGTTTCCCAATTTCAAAAAACGGGGAAGTATATCCTAAGGTATCATTTTCAGTAGCGTTTTTAACAATACTATTCGTACCAGAAAAATTAACCTTTATTTCCGTTCCATATTTGCCACCTAATTTTGAACCCTTTTTTAAACGATAATTGACTTCTGCTTGAAATCCCATTTCTCCGTTTGGCTGTGTTGCGTATGGATAAATAGTTGCGGGGAGATTATATGTATGTTGCTGTGCCATTGCTGGCAAAAAATTCACATTAGATCCAATTCCAGTAGCTGTCCTGTCTGAGCGAAAATCAAAATTATCGAGGCGTTTGGCAGATAAAAGAATTCCGAGGCCTTTTGTGGAATACGTTGTTGTTACAGATAATGCTTGGCCAGGATGATAAATCGATTTATTGGTAGCATTCGGATCATTGATTTTATAACCGTATTCCGATTGCACATTGAATTTACCACGAATGATATTAATTCTTCCTGAGAATGCTGCCACATTTTCGGGAAGATTATAAAAATCGGATTGATCTTTTTGATAACGACTTACTGCGCTACCACCAAAAATAACTGCCGTTTTTGCATTTTCAAATTGAGGAACTAATTCATTCACATTTACTTCCAAATCGAATGCACGAATAATTCCCGGACTTAATGCAAAGAATGCCCGTTGACGAGCAATTAAACCTTTCAAATAAAGCCCTTTTATAGGTTGGTATCGAACACGAAATCC
>JBBALS010000270.1:0-3463 GCA_040402915.1 Flavobacteriales bacterium | reverse complement strand
TTTGCGCCATATCACCATGGAAGGTGCTCAGAATCGTTACGGAGCGCTTGAAACGAATGTTGAAGAGCGACTTAATTTCGAATTGGGAGTTATTGAGCGAATGGGATTTGCAGGTTACTTTTTGATTGTAGCAGATTTCATCAAAGCAGGGCGGAATTTAGGTGTTTTAATAGGACCTGGTCGTGGATCGGCAGCTGGATCTGCTGTTGCCTATTGTATCGGAATTACGAATATCGATCCGATTAAGTACGATTTGCTTTTTGAGCGTTTCTTGAATCCCGAACGTGCGTCAATGCCCGATATTGATACAGATTTTGATGATGAAGGAAGGCAAAAAGTGATTGATTACGTGGTCGATAAATATGGGAAGAATCAAGTTGCACAGATTATAACCTATGGTTCGATGGCCGCCAAGATGAGTATAAAAGATGTTGCTCGTGTTCTTGATCTTCCCTTGCAAGATGCCAATGGTTTAGCGAAATTGGTTCCTGAAAAAGCCGGTATTAAATTAAATCGTGTAATAAAAGCAAACATTGATGGTCCAGGTGGTTTAAAGGAAAAGGAGGGAATTTCAAGCGATGACATGGAAGGGGTTAAAAAGTTACGCGAGATTTATGCGGACAAAGACACCTTGCAAAGTCAAGTTTTGCACGAAGCATTGATTCTAGAGGGTTCTGTAAGAAGTACAGGCGTGCACGCTGCGGGAATTATTATTGCGCCCGACGATTTGACGAACTTGATTCCTGTTGCTGTTGCCAAAGATTCTGATTTGTTGGTGACACAATACGAGGGTTCTGTAATCGAAGATGCGGGTGTTATTAAAATGGATTTTCTTGGATTGAAAACGCTCACGATTATCCGTGATGCTTTACAGTTGATTAAAGAAAACCATGGTGTTGAGATAGACATTGATAATATTCCCTTAGACGATTCTAAAACCTACGAACTATACCAGCGAGGTGAAACTAATGGTACATTTCAGTTTGAGTCGGATGGAATGAAGAAACATTTGCGCGATTTGAAACCCGATAAGTTCGAGGATTTGATTGCGATGAATGCATTGTATCGACCCGGTCCAATGGAATATATTCCCAACTACATCAAACGGAAGCATGGTACAGAAGCGGTGAGTTATGATGTTCCGGAGATGGAAGAGTATTTGAAAGAAACATATGGGATTACGGTATACCAGGAACAGGTGATGTTGCTTTCTCAGAAATTGGCTGGTTTTACAAAAGGAATGGCCGATAAACTGCGAAAAGCGATGGGGAAGAAAGACCGTCAAACCCTGGACGAATTAAAGCCGAAGTTTATTGCAGGTGCCAATGATAAAGGTTTGGATCCGAGCAAACTGGAAAAGATTTGGTCCGATTGGGAATCCTTTGCGGCCTATGCATTTAATAAATCGCATTCAACGTGTTATGCATTTGTCGCATTTCAAACAGCCTATTTAAAATCGCATTATCCAGCTGAATATATGGCAGCCAATCTGACCAATAATTTGAGCAACATGGATAAAATTACCTTCTTTATGGAGGAGTGTAAACGCATGGGTTTAACTGTTTTGGGGCCTGATGTAAATGAGTCGAAATTGAAGTTCTCGGTGAATCTGAAAGGACAAATTCGGTTTGGATTAGCTGCTGTAAAGGGAGTAGGGGAAGCGGCCGTTGAAAGTTTAATCACTGAACGATCCGGTAAAGGCAATTATTCAAGCATTTTTGATTTTGTGAAACGAGTGAATTTACGTTCTGTAAGTAAATCGACGATGGAGCGCATGGCTACCGCAGGTGCATTTGATGATTTTGTGGATTCTAATCGCGCAGTTTTCTTTACTCCAGAAACAATTGGTAAACCGGCGTTTTTAGAAACGGTTGTGCGCTTTGGGCAGAGTGTTCAAGAAGGAAAAAATCATGCAGCCAACAGTCTTTTTGGTGATTCATCGGATGAGATATCCATTCCAGAACCCAATATCCCGAAAATTGAACCATGGCATGTTTTAGAAATGCTTGAAAAAGAGAAAGAGGTTGTTGGAATTTATCTCTCGGGACATCCATTAGATAATTATCGCATGGAAATGAAAAACTTCAATTTTATTCCCTTGTTAGATCTCGATAATTTAGAGCGGTTTAGAAATAAAAATGAAAACAAAAGTGGCGGAATTATTAAAAGTGCGAATCACCGGATTGCGAAGAGTGGAAAGCCTTTTGGTAGTTTTATTCTAGAAGACTTTTCGGGTACACACGATTTTGTAGTTTTTTCTGATAAATATTTAAAGTTTAAACATTATTTAGAACAAGGAAATATTATTTTCCTTAATTGGAAAACCAATAAAAGCTATCGCGATCCTGAAGGTTTAGAAATTGAAATTAATTCGATGGGTGTATTAGCCGATTTAAAGGACAAATACACTCAAATTACGTTGCAAGTTTTAGAAAGTGAAATTTCAGAGAAATTTGTGAATGATTTAATTGCTGTATTTGAGAAGCATCCGGGTAAAAGCACAATTCGCATAATCATTATGACAGTAGATCCAGCTCATTCTGTTCAAACACTTTCTTCATTACGTGTAGATACGAATCCCGATTTCTTGAAAGAAATAGAACAATTAATTGGTGATCGATACAAACTAAATTAATTACCTATCAGTTCTCTAAAATATATTTTGCGCCTTCGTTGATTGTTTTGAAATATTTTTTTTCAATCATATCCCGGTCTCCTGATTTCATGTCAGGCAATCGAATTAACGTTGGCGTATGAGCAGCTAGTTTTGAAAGCACCTCTTTATTTAAAGTTGTTTCAAAGGTATAGTTGGTGTATACAACACCATGATTCGCATAGCTATTAGGTAAAGAAACTGATGTAGTTGCTAAGTTAATAATTTCACCATTGTCTAATTTTATGATAAACTCCGATCCAATGGGCGCTTCAATGTTTAACTCACCCATATATCCTTTAACGACCGAAAGTTTTGTTTGCTCCCCTTTATTTCCATGTAAATGAAGCGATCTCTGAATGTTGCAGTATTGATTTTTTCGCCCGTTGTTGGATCTTTCGTTACCTGATATTTTTGTGAAAAACTGAATGTTGTAAAATATAAAAATAGGATTGAGGAAAAAAGGATCTGATGAAGTTTCATTTTAGGTAGTTTTAATTTGGAATAAAGATATTTAAAAAATAAAAAAGGTTCGTTAATGTTTTGATTTGAAAATATTTCGAATCAGGATTAATTGATTGAACAATAAGGTTTTATTAATTTTCTTAAATCGATTTCTTTATTGGGTATATGATTATAAAAAGTAGTCATTTCTCGTAAATTATTAATTCTTGAATTAAAACATTTGAATTCGAAATACCAGGTGTAATAATATCTATTTCTCAATATATACGCATGATTAATTGGGTACTCAAAACGATCGTGTTGAAATTTGTTTGCCGAAACTAAAATAGAATTTAATTGCGTTTG
>JBBALS010000269.1:0-3465 GCA_040402915.1 Flavobacteriales bacterium | reverse complement strand
AAACTGAAAATAATTGAGCGATTAAATACTGAACAAGCAACCGCTATGTTTGGCGATGGAGTAAATGATGCTCCCGCTCTCAATATGGCAAGCGTTGGAATATCGCTGGGTGATGCTAGCAAAGTTGCATGGAGTTCGTCTCAAGTGATTTTATTACAGAAACGCAGTTTGGAAGGTTTGCCTCTTGCATTGAAACTTAGTAGAATGACCTTACGTACGATTCATCAAAATCTATTCTGGGCATTTTTTTACAACATCATTGCAATTCCAATAGCGGCAGCAGGCCTACTTCAACCGATGATTGCGGCTTTCTCGATGGCATTTTCGGATGTCGTAGTTATTGGAAATTCTATCCGATTGAAGTATCGAATTTAATTAATTCAGTAATTTCATCCACGAAAATTCTGTTTTGAGCCAAGAAAAACCTCTTCATATCTTATTTCTCGCTTCTTGGTACCCCAGCAAAAAGGAACCAACGCTAGGTATTTTCATTAAACGTCATGCCCAAGCAGTAGCGACGATTAATAAAGTTTCGGTGTTGCATGCCATTGCCGATAAAGACCTAAAAGAAGGAGAATTTCGCATCGAAAGAAAATCAGAAGGAAATTTCCATGAATTTATTGTTAGTTATGGGCGCTCTAATTTTGGAATTCGAATTATTCGAGCGTGGAAAAATTGGAAATTACTTGGAAAGCACTATGAATTTGGATTGACGAAAGTTTTGGAATGGAATGGCAAACCCGCTCTCATTCATTTAAACGTGCCATGGCCTTTGGGTAAAATTGCCCGGATGATGAGCAAGAAACTAAATATCCCATTTGGTGTAAGCGAACATTGGACGGGCTATCATCCCGAGGATGGGCGATACACAGGTTTTTTATTGAAACGAGAAACACGTTTGACCATCAAAAAAGCTTCATTTATTGCACCCGTTTCTGAACAACTTCGCTATTCAATGGAAGCGCATTCCTTGAAAGGAAACTATGAAATCATTCCCAATGTCGTTGACACGGAACAGTTTATTCTAGCACCAAATTCTCATATCAACACACGCTTTATTCATATTTCCTCATTAGACGATCAACAAAAAGATGTAAGTGGATTATTGAAATCGTTTAAAGAAGCAAAAAAAGAAATTCCCGATTTGGAATTGCACATTATTGGCGGAGGAAATGATGAAGTTGCCATTAAACGCATCTCGAACGAATTGGGCTTAACGCAGCTAGGTGTTGAATTTAAAGGAAAATTACAAGGCGAGGAGCTCATTCAGGAACTTCAACAGGCCGATGCACTCATTTTAAATAGTCGCTACGAAAATCAACCTGTGGTCATTTTAGAAGCACTTTCTTGCGGAATTCCCGTTATTGCACCGTCCATTGCTGGAATTCCTGAAATTATAAACGAAAGCAGAGGAATTCTATTTAATAGAGAGGATTCAGATGCCTTGAAAAATTCGATGATTGCATTTCATTCAAAAAAAGCACAATACAACAAACTTGAACTGAGAGCTTATTGCCAAAATACGTTCAGCTATTCGGCAGTAGCAATCAAACTCGGCAACCTTTATAGAAAGATATTGGCGGCATGTTGAGATTGATGCTTTTTACTTTTGCTAGTCGTTTGGCAACTGCTGTGGTTAACTTCGGGACCATTATTTTATTATCCCGAAAACTTGGGCCCGAAGGCAAAGGCATTGCTACGTTAATTTTAGTTCTGGTAATCAGTGTGCAGCTGCTTTGTGATTTCTTAGGAGGTGCAGCAATGGTCTACCTATCGCCTCGTTATCGTTTGCGAAATTTGCTTTTCCCATCCTGGATTTGGGCTGTGTTCTGGAGTCTCCTTGCTCCTATTGTGGTATATTATATTCGTCCCGATTTATTTGAATTATACGGCTGGCACATTGCAGGACTTTCCTTCCTCAACGCCAGCATGAACCAACAATTGCATCTTTTAAATGGGCGTGAACAATATCGTTCGGTTAATATTTTAAATTTCTTCACCGCCACCATCATAGTAAGCAGTTTGGCGGCATTCATCTGGTTTCATCCAAAACCAATTCATTACATGTATGCCTTGTATTTGGGATGGTTAACAGCATGGATTATTTCCCTGATTCTCCTTCTGCGGCTTCCGAAAATTGGTGAACACATGAGCATAAAAAAGAGTGTGCAAACGCTTATGAAATATTCGGCAGCGAATCAATTTGGGCACATGTTGCAATTCAGTATTCAGCGTGTTGCGTATTTCATGCTGCCCGCATTTGCCTTGGGAATTTTCTCGAATGCGGTATCATTGGCCGAAGCCATGTGGATGCTTGCAACATCCATTGCAACAATTCAGTATGGAACCATCGCCAATTCCAACGATAAATTGAAAGCCATCCAATTAACTGTTCCACTTTTCAGAGCTAGTATTTTAGCCACCACAGCTGCGGCAATTTGCTTGTGTTTAATGCCGGCCTCTTTCTTCGGATTGCTCTTTGGCGATGCTTTTATTCCCGTTAAAGCGAATCTGTATTTTCTTATGCCCGGCGTTGTTTTCATCAGTGGTTATTTAATATTGGGACATTATTTTTCGGGAACAGGTCAGTTTTCAAAAAACAATTACGCTATTTCGGCTGGCCTCATTGTTACGTTGCTCGGATTTTTATCGCTTTCAATTTTTTTCCCAGGGAAGATTAATGAACATCAAGCCGCTTTGGTTACTACACTTGCCAACATGGCCACATTTTTTTCCGTTATTTGGCTTTTTAAAAAAGACACCAACGTTGCGTTGAAAGAGTTATGGCCTAAATTATCCGATTTAGGAAACTTAGTAAAAAAGCTTCGCAATAAATCCGCTGAATGATGACCGTTTTCAAACGCAAATTTGCCACACTTGCCAAAGGAATCAGCCTGTTGATTAGAAATCCAGCACTTCTCAACACACTCATCGACCAAGAAGATCAGCACGAGCAAAGTGTAAAAGAATCATTTCAATTACATACTGGTTTTCCTGAAGTCGATTATTTCAAATTGTGGGATGCCGATTCCGAAGAAGTTCTTCCATTTGCATTTTTAGATGGAGGTTCATTACCCACCGACTTGGCACTTTTACGCATTTTAGCAAAGAAGATAAATGCTCAGACTTATTTCGAAATTGGCACTTGGCGAGGAGAAAGCGTGAGCAATGTGGCATCCATTATTCCGAATTGCTTCACCTTGAATTTAAGTGCCGAACAAATGCATGCTCGAAATTGGGCAGATGATTACATACAATTGCACGGACATTATTCGAAGGCGCATAAAAATATTACCCACCTTCATGGAGATTCCCGCGAATTTGACTTTTCGGAATACCATGGCAAAATGGATTTGGTTTTTGTGGATGGCGATCATCATTATTTAAGCGTGGTTCAAGACACTCAAACAGCATTTAAACTGATCCGCCCGGGTGGAATTATTGTCTGGCACGACTACGGCCATT
>JBBALS010000268.1:0-3480 GCA_040402915.1 Flavobacteriales bacterium | reverse complement strand
GAAATGAATTGTTATTTACCCCCGTAATTCCTCCAACATTTATGCTGAGTCCAACGTTTGCGCCCACCACATTAATTCCGGCATTGGGAATCTTGAATTTACCATTCGAAAAATGGGTAAACGAAATTCCAGTGAGTAATTCTGCGCCCGGAAAAATCTTCCAGTGGTATTGAAGAAGAAAATTAAAGGCCGCATTGAAATGGGAGCTGATGACGGTATTCTTTCTGTTATCATCCAAATTGAAGGTCTTGCTGGCATAACCAATGCCCGATGCTAAACGAAAATGTAGTTCGCTGTATTTTCTTTTTGGGATGATGGGGAAACTGATATAAGGCATCACACAAATGCCCGATCCCAAAAATGAATTATTGAAATTGATGTATTGAATAACGGTTCCAGAATGTGGAAATCTGTAAAACTTTTCCCATTCGCGTTTGCCTGTAGAGTTATGTCTGTAAAAAAGCTCGAACGCTGGAATATGTCCAGTTACCAGCTGATCCATGTCTTTTTTATGCTGATAAATAAAGCCGTAATGAAAACGGAATCCGAAAGCTGCTGGGGCAACGGAAATTTGTGCCTCTGACCTAATAACAAAAATGAAAAGAATGCAAACCGTTAAGAGTGCTTTCATGTACTTTTGCAATGGGAGTTTCTGCATCATGAATTGCAAATGTAAAATAAATATCGGGGCTTAAAATATGTCAACTACGGAAGAAAAAGAACAAGCTTTTACACGACTAATAACCATCTTAGACGAGTTACGCGAAAAATGTCCTTGGGATAAGAAGCAAACATTCGAAAGTTTGAGGCATTTAACCATCGAAGAAACCTACGAATTGTCGGATGCCATTTTAAACGGAGACATGACCGAAATCTCGAAAGAATTAGGCGATGTTTTGCTGCACATTGTTTTTTATGCGCGCATCGGTTCGGAATCAAACACATTCGATATTACTTCGGTGATGAACCAATTGTGCGACAAACTCGTACGTCGTCATCCGCATATTTATGGAGATGTAAAAGTAGATGGAGTGAAAGATGTTTTACAAAACTGGGAGAAAATCAAGCTTGCTGAAGGAAATCGTTCGGTCTTGAGCGGGGTTCCGGTTTCGCTTCCTGCCATGATTAAAGCAACACGCATTCAAGAAAAGGCGCGCGGTGTGGGTTTCGATTGGGACGAAGAAAGTCAGGTCTGGGATAAAGTTCAGGAAGAACTTCAAGAATTTAAAGTAGAAGCCGAAAAAGGAGATGTACAAGCCACCGAGGAAGAATTTGGTGATTTATTGTTTTCCTTAATCAATTATGCGCGTTTCAAAAACATCAATCCAGAAGATGCATTGGAAAAAACGAATCGGAAATTCATCAAGCGTTTTCAATACCTCGAACAAGCCGCCGAAAAAGCAAACCGCAAACTCGACGAAATGACGCTTGAAGAAATGGATGTTTATTGGAACGAAGCAAAAACCAAAGCTTAATTTAATCGACGGCTCAACTTTCGAACACTTGATGGACGGCGTAAAGCATTAAACACAATGCCATAATTGTCTTTATCTGTAGCATATTGCTGCCCAAAATCGGCGAGTCGAATGCGGTTTTTTTCGCTCGAAAGAGTTAATATCATTTCGGCTATTTGGCTGGAATTAAATGTTCCTAAAGAAATAAAACCGCTTGCAGTTCGGTATCGTTGTGTTTCAGAATTAAAGGATTTTAATGTTTCTAATTGAGCAGAAAATTGCTCGTTATTCATTCCCAATTGCGTTGTTTTTTCCTGGTTGAAAGCATTTATTTTATTGGGATTGGGGACAAAATAACCTGCTTGAGAATTATTAGAACCGTTCGTTGTTTGCTTGTTTTCAATAGCCGAATTGCCAGAGATTTTAAACTGATTGTATTGGTCGATGTAGGCAATCGTGTTTGTATTTGCAGGAAGATTTATACTGCCTTCATAAACGGGCTTTTTCACAATCGAACTTCCCATTTGCATGAGTTTTATCACTTTTAGTTTTTGTGCACCCGGATTCAGTTTCGAAATGTTCATCGTATTGGATGCATCGCTGTATGAAACACCATTCAATTCAGCAATAAACATACTGCTGTCTTGCAAGCTTAGTGTTAGTGAGGCAGTCTGTGCCGCTGCAATTCCTGCACTCATAAGAATTAATGCAGTTTGGAAGAATCTTAATACCATAAACCAGAGTTTTTTTATAGGTTTGATTTTCAAAAATACAACCTAATCATGATGAATCAACCTGAAAGCAGATTAATGTTACGTGATAATGCATTAGTCGGAAAAAATATTGTTGTTACCGGTGGCGGAACTGGATTGGGTCGCTCTATGACCAAAACATTTTTGCAATTGGGCGCACGGGTCATGATTACAAGTCGAAAGGAGGAAGTACTTAAAGCAACATGCTCGGAACTTGCTGCCGAAACGGGTGGTTTTATAACCTATGCAGTGTGCGATGTGAGAAAAATGAATGAGGTGGAAGCGGCAATGGAAAAGGCCTGGACGGAACTAGGGCCTGTGAACGTTTGGTTGAACAATGCGGCTGGGAATTTTATCAGTCCAACCGAACGACTTAGTCACAAAGCCTTCGACACCATTGTTGACATTGTGTTGAAAGGATCGTACAATTGCACATTGGCTGTTGGCAAGCGTTGGATTGCCGAAAAGATATCCGGAAATTTCTTGAACATCGTTACAACTTATGCCTGGACTGGTTCGGGCTATGTAGTTCCATCGGCTACTGCTAAAGCTGGGGTTTTGGCATTAACACGAAGCTTGGCTGTTGAATGGGCCAAATATGGTATTCGTAGTAATGCTATTGCACCCGGACCTTTCCCAACCGCTGGTGCTTGGAGCCGTTTGTTTCCTAAAGAGTTAGCAAGTAAAATTGATCCAATGGCTCGAATTCCTCTAAAACGATTTGGTGAACATGCAGAATTGGCAAACCTCGCTGCTTACCTCGTTTCCGATTTTGCTGGATTTGTGAATGGCGAAGTGGTGACCATTGATGGTGGTGAATGGCTGCAGGGTGGGGGAGAGTTTAACAACCTCGAACATGTGCCCGCTCCGATGTGGGATCAAATCGAAATAGCCGTTCGTGGGAAACGTGAAAAGGAATAGAATGCAGACTTATCTTACAAATAACGTTGAAAATCAAATACTTTCATAGTTTTGTAAAGTAAAATTTCATCGCCTATGTGTTCTCAATCATTCAAAACACTGTTTGTTTTCTTGACATTTCTTTCTGTAAATGCCATTGCCCAAACAAATGCTTCAGGTTACAAAGCAAAGAATGCGGATACTCAACAGAAAATTCAGGAGCGAGGAAAAAACTACGATGTTAATTTTGATATTGCGAATCATGAAGCGTTTTTTATGGAAGGCGAAGATTCGCTGATGCGCTTCCTTTATAAAAAAATTATTGAATTAGTATTTTAAGCAATAATCATCTTATACGTATATGGCTTTCCATC
>JBBALS010000267.1:0-3484 GCA_040402915.1 Flavobacteriales bacterium | reverse complement strand
CGAATTCCCGACTTATTGATGTAGGCAATTTTATCATGAATTCGGACTAGCGCTAAATTTTCAGAAAAATCCTCGGCTTCTTCAAATTGATAAGGTATAACAACGCGCCCTGTAGAATCGGCATAGCCCCATAAATCGTTGTGAACAACAGGAAATAATCGGGTTCCAGATAATTGGAAGTCGTATTGAATTCGATCTTGAAACGGATACTCCGGATAATTTTCTTTAAATGTTGAAAAACTTTCTTTTCGCTGATCGCTGGTAAACAAATCGTAAAGTTGATCCCATGCTTGATTTGTATTGCGATTATCAGGGTATTTTTTCGAAAATGCATATAAATCTTCAAGGGCTATTTTAGTCACACTCAAACTATAAATGGCATCTTCCGCGTCTTGTTTGTGTTTACTTAATGGTCTATTTGCAAGGAACTTTTCAAAATCTCCTAGGGTTTGGCTAGATGTTTCTTCTCTGTATTGCGCATCATCCAGATTGTTAGCAGCCTGTTTTGCTTGTTCTGAATCGGGATATTTGCTAAGAAACAGTTCCCATGCCATGGCTGAATTAAGTGAATCGGCACGTTGAAATGCACGTTGATTTCTCAATCGTTTTGCATCTTCTGATAATGGTGAACCCGAATAATAATCGAGGTAATATTGGAAATATTCTGGGGTATTTATCTTTTGAGCAGATGCAAAAGCATTGGTATAAATACACGATTTAATGTATTGAATTGCAGAATCGGAAAGCGAATAGACTCTGTACTTTAATTGTTTTGTGGAATCAAGAATGCGAAAAGCTTGTTCGGCTTTTGTAATACGATGAAACGCTGAATCGAGCGAGTAAAAATGATTTAATGAATCGGTATGAATCAATGCCAATCCATAATTTGAAGCAGCGGGTTCTTTCTTAAGCTTACTTGTGAATATCTGTTTTGCTTTAAAGAAATCAAATGACTCAAATGCTTCAAATCCTGACTTAAGCGATTGGGCTTGAGCAAAGACCTGAATGAAACAAAAGAAGCAACATGCGAAAATCTGTTTGAACATAAACACAAATATACATTTTGCTCAATGATGTTCTTATATAATTTACAAATCAAAACTTCTAAATCAGAAAAAATGAATTTGATAAACATTTAAGCATGATATTCATATTGCTATAAAATACATAGCTTGCAGCATGAATAGAATCAAAGATTTCTGGAAAAAATACTTTCCTTATTTTCAAGTCGATATGATTTATTATGCCTTGGTAATTTTATTGGTACCAATGATTTTACTTATTTCACGCTGCTGATTCATCCTGCAACCATTGATTTTCAAAAAGAAATAATCGAACAGATTCAACCTTGTTTGCTGGAACTAAAATTTCAATTGAAAATGTTTCGCCCATTTCGGGAATGGTATATTCAAATTGCGCATCTTTCACCCATTTCATTAAATCGCCCATTTTATCGTAGGTCACGGCTGCGTTTATTTCCAACGTAACCGTTTTCTCAACCAAAACCGCTTGTTGCAAAGCTTCGATAGCTGCTTGTTTATAAGCATGTATCAAACCGGGAACACCTAATAATGTTCCTCCAAAATAACGCACCACTGCAACCAAAACATTCTGCAATTCCATAGAACGAATTTGCCCTAAGATAGGCTTACCGGCTGAAGAAGATGGTTCTCCATCGTCATTTGCACGCCAATATTCATTCAATGGATTAATTCGAAATGCATAACAAACATGCCTTGAAGATGGATGCAACTTTTTAAGATTTAGCAGATGTTCTTTAACTTCCCTTTCATTATTTACTGGGAAAGCATACCCAATGAATTTACTGCCCCGATCTCGAAATGTTCCTTCGGTTGGACTGGCAATGGTTGTATATTGATCTAGAATCATCCAATACCTAAAACAGATTCAATTTCATTAGAAAATGCCAATAGACCTATTGCAATTATTGCCATTAACAATCCAATGATATTACTTCGAGTCCCTTTTTCACGGAAAATAAAGATTCCAGAAAGCGCTGAAACAGCCACAATGGAAATATTATTTAATGGAATAACAACTGATCCTTCCATGCCAATATTCAAGGATTTCAACAAAAAGTAAATGGAAAAGTAATTAGGAAATCCTAAAATAAATCCGGCAATAATGGAGTTTCTATCTGGCAATGATTTCTCACGTACATATTTAAAAATAAGTACAATTAATCCAAGGAATGAGGAAGTAATAAAAATCCAAGAAACAAAGGGTTCTAAACCATTTTCGCCCAGTGTAAATTCATCGTTGTACTTAAATAACGTATCAATTATTCCGCTTCCAATAAATACAATAAACGGATAAACAATAAAACGTTTATCTACAGCACTGCGGTTATCACTTTTCGTTGTTAAGTAAACTGCCAATAATGCCAAAACAATTCCAATAACTTTCACAACATTCACGGCATCATGCAAAACAATGATTGAAAACATCACAGGCATAATGAGTGACATTTTATTCGCAACTGTAGTCACAGAAACGCCTATATTTTGGGTGCTTTTAGCGATAATATTGAACAATGTAATAAATAAAAAACCCATCATAATTGCTTGAAAAAACCAAGGTTCAATCGGTGCTTTTTCCAAGGAAATTCCAGAAGAATCGAGCAAAATACTCAATGTTGCAGCAACCCAATAATTTACAACAATGGCATTTAATGTATTGACTTTAAATCGATCGAACATTTTGAAAATGATCATAATCGATGAAGAAGTCAGAATACTAAGGAGTATGTATATCATGGGATTTTATAGAACGCGAAATTAGAATAATACTCTGGATTATTAGAATTGATTGGCATTCGTAATAATCGATTAAGCATTCTTCACCAACATAACACTTCCTTGCCAATCGGCTACTGGAATTATTTGCTCGGGGATTGACTTGGCAAATTCATCAACTGCTTGTGTAACACCATTCCACGTGTGGTTGTAATCGTGAATGATGATGACACCTCCGGGTAAAAGTCGTGGATAAAAGTATTCCAATGCTTTAATTGTTGGTAAATACAAATCCGCATCGAGATGAACGAAAGCATATTGTTGCTCTTTCAAACCAATTGTAGTTTCTGGAAAATAACCGGGAAGAAAATGAACTAAATTCGTTTGTGCAAAATGTTTTTTCACTGCTTCCAAACTTGTATCTGAAAAATTACGTGTTGAATATTTGGAATCTGTTGAATTTTCCATCTTCAAATCAGCTTCGTTAAAACCATCAAAAGTGTCGAACAAAAAGATTTCTCTTGAAGAATCCATTGCATGAAACATTCGCGCTGTTTCGCCTTTGTAAACGCCTAATTCGGCAAATGCCCCGGAAATATTTAAAGATTTTAATCGTTCAATTTGAAGCCAGAACGTATAGAACCGCACCTTGTCGCGGTAGGATTTTTCAATGTTAATTAATGTTATGTCAATTTGTTTGTTTTTAACTGCTTGCTCCCATTGCCAAG
>JBBALS010000266.1:0-3488 GCA_040402915.1 Flavobacteriales bacterium | reverse complement strand
AAAATCAATAAATCAATTCAGCTACTTCTTTTAAACCTTGAAGTTTGATGCCGTTTTGATTATCAAAGAACTGAGTTACTATGAGTTTAATTTTTTTGTTTTTGGATGTGACTTCAGCGATATAACAGGGCTTACCTGAGCTTAAGGTATGTAATGTAAATTGTACTTCAGGATATAGCCCACTTATAAAAGCCATTTTCATGCTAATATTCCCTGCAGCGATGATGGTGCTTAGTGAATCAAACGAATCAATTTTAGCAAGAAGTTTTTCTCTACGTTTTTCAACCCAACTCCCGTAGGTTGTATGATTTACATCAAATGTGTTAAATGCTTTCAAGTATTTTTGGGGATCCAAACCATCATAAGGTAGCGGACTGTTTTCGCGTGGTCTTGGTAATGGACGAATGTCTAACAAATGAAAGTTTGTACTATGTGTTTCAGAATTGCTTAAACAGGATTCACCGAGGATGCGCTCGTAATCACTACTTGACAATTCATGTTTGTAGGAAAACCATTTTGCATCCTTGGCTTCACTATACAAACGCAAGCGATTGATGAATTGCAAAAACGGTGATTTCCGTTGTGGTGATTTGTCTTTAATTGAAGATGGTTCATCGCTTATGTGATTGAATAAGCGATTAACATAATCTTCGGTTTCCCTTCCTCCTGTTCCACTTTCATTGCCTATAACTATGGTTTTTACTTGATTGGGATGTTCATTACCAATGCCATAACCGTTATGGGATAAAAGTAAGTCTAGCAGGGAAGGTGTTAAGTCTATCATTTATTTATAAATTCCATCGGTTTGCGGATAGTAAGAAGATGGGGATTTCGGGGCACAAAACTATCAAGCTACTACAAATGTTGATGCGATGCAGAATGTACAATAAGGTGTGCCCCCAAATTTCTTTTAACCCGCTGTTATGGGCTGGTTAATCCCATTGATCTTTTTGACACCCTTCGGCAGCTTTCTCTCTGTTCAATTCAGTTAATGATTTTTTGTCTTCCGATTCTAACGTATAGAGTTTTTGGCCTTCTTTGGTGGTATAGCATATTTGAGCATACAGACCAAAGATATTTTCAAATTCCCTTTCGATTGTTCCAACATTTTTGCTCCCAGTAAAAGATATTTCCCCGCCACCCTTTTTTGTTCTTACTTCTGAAAGTTTTTTTGTTTTATCTACACCATAAATTGTTTCACCTTTAGCAACGAATGCTTTAGATTCTGGTGGGCAAATCTTTAGTCGTAGATAAGGATAATTTGCATTGAACTCTTTCATTAAAGTTGAAACGAGTTTTGACCCAGTTGTTGTGATTTCTCTTGCCATTTTTTATTAATTTATATTTTGTCCTTACTCTTTTGGATTTTCAGAATACTCCCTGTTTTTAGAGTGGTTTTCTTGCCTCCACTTTTTTGTTTGTCACTTACTAGGTGGTCAGCCTGCAATTTTAAAACGGTATAGCGGCTCAAAGTCTGTAACAAAAGTATTTAACATTTATGTTTTATTAAGAGTTAAGTAATGTTCTGATTTAAATATAAAATGGCTGAAATAACCGTTATATTTTTTAAGGTTTGAAAAAACTCTCCTAAAATTAATCCCGTATATTTTTAATATACCCCTTTATGCGTTCAATATCTTTTTTCTTGGATTCTATTGAGTTAACGAAGTTATTTAATGCACTGATTTTACTCTGGCGATAAGTGCGTTTGCTGTTCTGATCTTTTGTATTTTTAATCATGTTTGCATAATACTCCGATTTACTTTTCTTATCATCTTTAAGGCGCTGTAAATCTTTTCGATAACCTTCAATTTGAACTTTGTAGGAGGTAATTTGATTTCTTTGGGATTGAGATAAAGGCATTTTTATCAATTAAAAATTAGTGCTTACTCCCTTTATGGCGTTTCGGCATTCTCCATACTTTCAATTATCAGAACCACTCAGGATGAATCTCTGTAATTTTAGATGCGCCATTTTCTTTCGCCCAAGCATTAAACTCATTTAATGATAAAGAATTATGGTCACCTAATGAACGGTACAATCTCCCCCCCTTTTCATAACATATTTCAATTTCAGCACCATAAGCATCCTTGTGTCGTGCTTCAAAAGTGCCAATATTCATCCCAGCATTGGTACTTAATTCCGCTACTGCTTTTTTTGTTCTAACAGAAGCATGTGTTTCTTTCCAATCTGGATGCCCTGTAAACCGAATATAGATATAAGGGTATTTTGCCAACCATTCTCTGTTAATAGTAGCTAAGGTTTTGTTTCCTGTAAATTTAATGTCTGCCATTTTTTTAAAATTTATTTTAGAATTGCTTACTCTTTTAGGGATTTTCGGCTTCCTCCGTTTATTTATTTTTCAATGATGGTAAATTCGGTTCTTCTGTTTTTATCAAGATTTTCGGTATCAATGGGCTTGCTACTTCCAAAACCTTCAAAAGAAAGTCGTTCAATCGATACACCTTTTGATACTAAAAAGTCAACCACTGATTTAGCTCTATTTTCAGACAGCTTTTTGTTAAAATTGGCATCGCCCTCCTTGGAAGTATGTCCTTCAACTTTTATATTCAATGCAGGGTTTTTATCGAAAATTTTAGCCAAGTCA
Source organism: Flavobacteriales bacterium (assembly GCA_040402915.1). Taxonomy (GTDB): domain Bacteria; phylum Bacteroidota; class Bacteroidia; order M30B66; family M30B66; genus CALQRR01. The sequence goes on along the minus strand of JBBALS010000266.1, from coordinate 880 downwards.
TATAAAGCATATTTAGCAGCTTCAGGAATATCAGCACTTCCAGCTTTAAATTGAACCGAATTGAACTGTGATTCAAGGGCTTGAATCTGCTCAATAAACACCGTATCTGTTTTTGTAACTTCTTTTACAATGGTGTCTGTTTGAACAACAATCTTTTCTTTTTCAATTACTTGAGGTTCTTGTTTGAAAAAGCCCAAAAACCATAAAAGGATTGCAAGCCCTAATAAAGCTAATAAAATCCATACCCAAACTGGAATTACTTTCTTTTCAACAATTTTCTCTTGAACATTTGGTTTTATTTCGGGCAAACCATTAGATATCTTATTGAAAAGCGCCGGATTTAAAATATCAATACTGTATGATCCTCTGTTAAAAGGATTACGGGCTTCAAATTTATTGACTACAATACCATATTTAACTACATGATTCACTAGTTGCTGCAAATCAGAATTTCCAGTTTCAGTATCATTGGTTTCCCACAATCTGTTTACGATAACTTTAACTCCATCGGCAGTGACAAACTTTTCATCTTCTTTTTGAAAAAATACTCCCGAAAGGGGTAATCCAGCCTTTTCAAATTCACTTATAATTTCAGCTTCCGAATGAACCACGCCAAAATTTCGCTCTGAATAAGGTTTAAAGATAGTCTTGGGGGCTCTGGGTCCCGAAGGATTTATACTGTCGGGGAAAGCTTCTTTTAATTCCGCAAATGTTGTTTTTGGATAAAGCTTAAGAAACGCTGCGACTATTCCTAATGCTGTCCAGTTCATTGACTGGCCGTTAACTTGGGCTACGCCATTTTCAAATTGCTGTTGCTCTTCGGTTGTAAGATGTGGTAGTTTCATAATTTCTTTTGTTTATATTAGGATGTAAATTCAAA
>JBBALS010000265.1:0-3525 GCA_040402915.1 Flavobacteriales bacterium | reverse complement strand
GCAAGAGATTCAATTAAATATCATCCCATTTTCACCAACTGTTACAAAGTTGGAAGTAGGTTTATTCAAAGAAAAAACTGAAGGCTACGCCTCTTTGCATAAAGGCGAATATCCAAAAGAATTGTGGGAACAATATGAAAGCGAATTAAAAGAAATTAGCCACCTGTACTGCAACTTTTCTACTACAGAAAATGCCGACTATACAGCCACAGTAGATATAAAGAAGAACACTAATTTCGGTTTGCATTACTTCCGTTTTCTTATCTATAATTATTTGCAAGACAAAGTAGATGTATTGTTTCCAAATTTTGTAAATGATGTAGAAGTATGGCAACACGATAAAAATAAAAGCACCACAAAATTTAATCTATACAACAAGTTCACCCTTAAAGTGCAGTATGCAAGGGTATCTAATACATTTGAATTAGTAGTGTCTTATGATGGCACAGCAAAGCTGTATGCCAAATCAATGCAAGACATTGGCAACATAGACACCGATAAAATTACTTGGGTAAACAGCAATGGCAAATTATTCCGTTGGATAAAGATGCCACCGGAAGAAAAGCAAGATTTAGATAAAATATTTCCGTTACTCAATAATCAACTAAAAAGGGAATTTGAAATACCATTCGATAAACCCGATTTCAGCAATCGCTATCCAAAGTATTTAGGATTTATAAATGCTTTCTACAATACTGTTTTAAATACCAAAGGCTTTAAAAGCATTATACCATTAAGCAATGATGGTTTTTGGAAAGTGAATGAAGACCATACTTTTAGAACCAAACACAATTCTAACGAATTGTTATTTGGTAAAAACACACTTTCCATCAATCCATTGGCAGGTATGAAAAATGGTCCGTATAAAAAATCACCGCACAATAATGTAAAATTCTTTTTCATTTACCATCCCGAAGACAAAGCCATAGCAGTAGCAAACATTTACCGCTATTTCAACAAAGGCTTTTTCAAAAAGAATGATGAAGGGCAAGAATACAGAGCATTTCCAGACATATACACTTACATCAAGCAACCACTGCTTTTAGACATTGCAAGCAATATCGAAATACAAGACAAAACAAATATTGTTGCTGAGGTTGATGCTGCAATAAAGAATACAGTAAGAACACCCAATACGCAATATGTGGCCATTTACATTAGCCCAATTGCCAAAACAGAAGAAAACACAGAACTGCTGAATGTTTACTATAAGGTAAAAGAAATCCTCATAAAACACGACATCAGCTCACAGGTTATTTTTAATCAAAACTTAGCAAAAGAAGATTTTAATTTATACTTACCCAATATTGAAATTGCCTTGTTGGCAAAGCTGGGCGGTGTTCCCTGGCGTTTAAATTGTTCAACAGTCAATGAGTTAATAGTTGGCGTTGGTGCATTTTACAGCCATAGCAATAAAACTAAATACGTGGGTTCGGCTTTCTGTTTTAACAACGAGGGCATATTTGAAGGCTTTGACTGTTTCGGTGCAGATGAAACGCTGATGTTGGCAGGTAGCATTCGCAATGCTGTTACCACTTATGTGGAGCAAAAGAAAGATGCAAAAAGGCTAATCATTCACTTCTACAAGAAGATGTCGGAGCAGGAATTGGAACCAATCTTGGATGTGTTACATCATTTAGAATTGGACATTCCTGTAATAGTAGTTTCCATCAACAAAACAGAAAGCAAAGAATTATTGGCATTTGATATTAAAGACCCTAAAAACTTAATGCCATTAAGCGGCACTATTTTGCAAATAGGCAAAAGAGATTATCTACTGTGCAACAACACCCGTTATGCAGCAAATAGTCCAGTAAGAAATAAGGAGTATCATTTCCCAATCAAGCTGCACATATCAAGCACACACCCAGAAGTTTTTGATGACATTGCTGTAGTAAAAGATTTGATGGATCAAGTGTATCAGTTCAGCCGTATGTATTGGAAAAGCATCAGCCAACAAAGTTTACCAGTTACTACCCTCTACCCCGAAATGGTAGCAGAAATGTATCCCCACTTTGAGAACGAACACTTATCCGATTTTGGTAAGAATAATTTGTGGTTTTTGTAAAATATCACTTGTACTGCTTCAATGCTTCTTTTAACCTATTCTTTATCGCCTCGGAAAGGCTCAATGGCTGAATAACGGAAACACTATCTGCATAGGAAAGAATTAACCTTTCCAGCTCATAGTTAATGATAATATCAAGTGTTACCTCAAGCGTATTGTCGTCAATCCATTTTGGTTTTTGTGAGCCGTGAAGCGGCTTCGTTTCCATATAGTTTCCGGTCCTGCCTTTAAAGTGCAAAACCACTTTTTCCGGCTCGGCATCAACAGGTTTGGTAACTCCGATGATATCTTCAAAATATTCTTGCCAGTCTATCTTATTGTTTTTGTGGTATTTCCCTTTTGTTTCCTTTATTGAAATAATGCGGTCGATAGCAAGATTCCAATCGTACTTTTCCTTTTCAGGATTATAGCCAAATAAAAACCACCTGTTATTGTACTGCTTCAAAAAGTAGGGATGGATTACAACATCAAAAGGAACATTATTTTCAAAAGGCTGATAACTGATGGTAAGCACCTTTTTATAGAAGATAGCATTATGCAATGGCCCCAGGTGCTCAATACCTTTTAAATATTGGTTGCTGTCAAACTCCATAATAGTATCGTTTGCCTCATCCGTTGCAATGCCTTGTTGTAGTTTAGGTACAAGTTCGTTCACCCACTCAAATTGTGGCATACCCTTAAACTGTGAAAGTATGTCCACAGCAGCCTTCAATTGATTAATTTCAACCTCGTTCAAAGGCATATTGTTGATGGAGAAAGCCATGTCCGCATATCGGTAATAAACCTTTTTCCCATCACGAAGCTTGTCAAGTTCTATGCTCCACCCTTCCTTGCTTTCCATAAAAGCAATATCTTCAAATATCTGCCTCCGGCTTATCCCATTTGATTCAGGGTCTATTTCAAGTAAAACACTTTCACATTCTGCAATCAGGTCATCAATGAAATACCTTCTTCCCGGATTTCTGAAGCAGTTATCCAGTACTTTATAGCGTATAAGGGCATTTTTATTCGTTGCCATATTCTCAACCTTTATGCTGTGCAGCTACACTGCATTCTTGATAGTTCTATTTGCTTTTCAATTAACTGCGTCACACAAAGCACAAAGTTAATAGAAAATAATTACTTTTGTGCAGTTACACTGCACAGTTGGAATATTACTTTGCACATTGTTCTTTGATAGCCTGCTGCACGATATTGATTTGTGCCAACTGGAAGCCACCGCAAGGCGGTTTCAGATCGGTTGGTGTTCCCCGATTTATCGGGGGATGAATGTTTCTTGGTTATTGTTGGCTACACGGTTCTTTGAACTGTAAGCTGATAGTGCTGTTGAAATATTATTATTTATATTATTATAGATATAAGTTGAGTTCATAAACAAAGAATAACGCAGCAGGCTTCATTGAACTTTTTATAAAATTATGAAACTGGAACAAGCACATATCGACCAAATCAGAACT
>JBBALS010000264.1:0-3575 GCA_040402915.1 Flavobacteriales bacterium | reverse complement strand
ATTTTCAAAATAAATGCCTCCAATGTAAAAATAGGCATCTGCATTTTTAGGATCCAATTGAACTGCTTTTTGGAAATCGGCCAATGCTCCAATTTTATCATTGTTCTGAAAACGATTTTGAGCAATGAAAAATATGGCTTTCTCTTTCTCGAAATTCAAATCAATGGAACGAGAATAATCTGATATTGCTCCGTTGTAATCTTTTAAATCGGATTTACAAGCTGCTCTATTAAACCATGCCTTTGCTAATAATGAATCAATGTCGAGGGCTTTATTGAAACTTTGAACGGCTGCATTGTAGTCTTTACTTGAGTATTGGGCAACACCTTGGTTACATAATACTAAAGCTTCATCATTTTGCGCAAACGCAGGAAAAATGACAAGAATAAGGAGTATTGATGCGATTATTTTTTTCATGCGCATACGAAATTTTCTGGTTTCGAATATAGTACAATTGCTAGTTCCATAAAACAAATAATCATTAAATTATTCAATTCTATGATGATTCATTATTGTTTTGAATCGAACAGTATCATGAAAGGCATTGAGATTATAAACGCCCATCGTTGAAGTATAATGTAGGTTTTCAAAAATATCGTATTTCAATACATCATAAAAACAATGCTGAAAGAGTTCGGTACAATAAAATTTGGCTGTATCCAACTTATCAAATTCATGGTCGAATGGCTTTTGAATACTCGCATAATACCTCACCCGATTTACAATCATAGCCAAAGTATCGGGTTGTGTTTTAAACCGTTTTACGATGATGCTATTGGGAACACTCTCATTTAAAAAACGCTGTAAGTTCTGAATCTGAGCACCATCAATCGGAGAAACGGAACTGGACAATGAATGCACTACTTGCCAATTACCTGGTTTACCAATGAGCATTGCGCAATGTGTAACTGGAAAAGGACTTTCTTGAGTTTCAACAATCTTATCGGAGACAAAACCAAATCCCCGACGAAGAATCATATCGCCTTCATGAAAAAGCCCTCTTTCTTGTTCAGTCATTGGATAGAAAACCTGTTTGGTGTTTTCAGGATCCAATACGGCTTTGTAATAAACAAAACCTACTGTTGCAAAAAAAAGGGCAATTAAAATTAAAATGGTCTTCCGAAATCTGCTCATGCAAACGGAAGATTTCAATTATTTACTTGCTTTTGGATATTCGTTTTTTGAATAGCTTGTATCAACTACAGTTGAATTAGTATCTTCAGCAGCTTCCATTGGTGCGCCTTCTTCGCCACCACCCATTGGGTTTTCTTTCGGCATGAAAACCAACCATTTATCAGACGATTTCTTCAAAGTGATTGTTTTTTCTTCCTTTTCTGCTGTTAAATAAGTACAAGTTGCAGTAGTGTCTCCTTCAATTTTGCATTTCAAACCGTTAATAACTTGCTTTTCGGTAGCTTCTTTTTTCTCACCACTCATGGCAGAAATTTGTTTCAAAAAGTCGATCATACCTTTTGAATCTTCGGTAGCAAATTCTTTTGCTTTGTCAAAATCTTGTGCATTAATTGCATCTAAGTATGCTTTAGCGGCAACTTCAGGACCTTCTCCTCCTGAACATGAAACAATAAAAAATGCGATTAGAGAAAACGCAATTAGACTTAGTGTATTTTTCATAGTTGAATTATTTTGGTGTTGCAAATCTCCCTTGATTTTTCGGAATACGCAATTTTATTTTAACATAAATTAACAGAACAAATTCTGCCAAATGCATGATTATTAATTTCCGAATTGTTTAGCCAATCCGTCCAATAACATTCCGAAGAAATTACTCAGTGGCTTCTCCACCATCATGCGTAAAAAGGCATTCACCTCTCCATCAAACTGTATTCTTGATTCGGAATTTTCTCCAGCGGCTTGAATTTGTACTTCCAATGTAAACGGAAATGGAACTTTACCATGCGAACTCATCATGATGGAAGAACTAGCGGTTTTATTGGTGATTTTCATTCCCAATTCTGCCATGCCTTTAATCATGAACTGACAAGATTCCTCATCGGATGTCCAATTGATGACTTGCTCTGGCATGAGCTTTTGCATGTTATTCATGTCCGACAAAAACGCAAATGCAGCCTCAGGCTTAGCGTTCACAGATTTCCAATCGGTTTCCAACTTCATATTAAGCAATTTTTAACGAGGAACCCCACGATTCAGGATTATCTTTCCAACTTTTTAATAATGCTATTTCTTCCGCAGCAACGTATTTCTTTTCTACGGCTTCGTCCAATAAACTATCGTAGTTGCTTAAGCTATAAAACACACATTTTTCGTCTTTGAAATTTTGCTGTGCTAAATCAAATCCATAATCGAAAATGGATACTAGGCCTTTTACAATGCATCCGGCTTCTCGTAATGATTTGACGGCTTTGATACTGCTTTTTCCTGTAGAAATTAAATCTTCTACAACAATGATCGTTTGACCCGGTTCAATTTTACCTTCTACCAAATTTTCCATTCCATGACCTTTCGATTCGGAACGAACATACACAAATGGAAGTCCTAATTCTTGAGCAACCAATGCACCCACAGCAATTCCGCCAGTAGCAACGCCTGCAATAACATCGGGCTTTTCGAACTTATCGGTTATTAAATGAACCAATTCCTGACGAATAAACGTACGAACTTTCGGATACGATAAGGTTAATCGGTTGTCGCAATAAATAGGCGACTTCCAACCTGATGCCCATGTAAATGGTTTTGTTGGCTGAAGTTTAATCGCTTTAATTTGCAAGAGAAATTCTGCCAACTGGGAGGCAGTATCAGATTTGTAAATCATGAAGCAAAAATACGCCGTTTACTGGAATCAAAAAGTCTTATTTTTCAACAATCCACAAGGTATTCATCAACAATTAGATAAAATGATTGTATGCCCTGGAAACGATTATATTGCTATGCAAGATGCAATTGCGCTGTTAAAAAATTCGCAAGACTATTATTGTCAGTTATTTATGCCAGACATCGACTTTGAATTGGGTTTAGAACTTTTGAAAGAACACCTTCATTTCATTATGGCGGCAGGTGGTATTGTAGAAACACCCGATCAACAATCTTTATTTATTCACCGTTTAGGTTGTTGGGATTTACCCAAAGGCAAAGTGGAACCAAACGAATCGTTACCCATTGCAGCTCAACGCGAAATTGAAGAAGAAACCGGGATTTCGGATTTAAAAAACGCAGGTGAACTCTGCCGAACTTGGCATACTTACTCGCACAAAGGGAAAGAAGTGTTGAAAGAAACTGTTTGGTATGTTTTCAAAACCAGTAAAGCTTGGCAAACGATCCCTCAAACCGAAGAGGATATTTTTGAAGCTACATGGAAATCGCCTAATCAATGGAGCGAAGTGGAAGCGAACACATATCCATCTATATTGGATGTGCTTGCCTGCAGAAATTCCACTACTTCATTTTAATTAGGTTCAAAAAGGCATCTTCAACTCCGGTTTCAGGTCCTTCGGCTGGATTTTGAAAAACATTTCCATAGCGGTCGAGTATAAAAAACTGTATCCGATTTACTTCCTGAAAAATTGCATCCAATTGAATTTTGCAACTTTCCATGCTTC
>JBBALS010000263.1:0-3608 GCA_040402915.1 Flavobacteriales bacterium | reverse complement strand
GATGATAATATTTCCAGCGTTTTCGGAAAAGGTATTGGACAAAGTGTTTCGGCAAGTTCGGCAAGTGTGAAGGATCAGAGCACTCAAGGTAAAAACCCAACAAATCTTCAAAATGTACCGGTAAAGCCAATTAAAGAAACTTCCAACAATTCGGTAAATCCAACAGGAGTTGTTTCTAATCCAGTAAAAGGGCAAGTGATACCTGGCAAAGTTGAACCTAATGTGAAACCAGGCAAAGTAGATAATTTTACCGCTGCTCCAGTACAAGGATCGGCACCTGTGAAAAACCAACAAGGAACTGTAACGCCATCGCCAGGAAAAACAAGTGCAGCCGACAATTATACCAGTGCTCCAAAGCTAGCACAAGGTGTTTCGTCACACGGCGGAAAACAAGATTTGATAAACAGTGGTGTAATTCGTAATGATAATGTCCCAAGCAAGCAATCACCTGTAAGCAATTACAGTAGTGCTCCGGTTAACCAACCTAAAGAAAGAAGCGATAATAAGCCAAGTATAAATCGTCCGGCAAACATTGCTCCTGTTCAAGAAACGCCTGCTGTAAGAGATCAGCAACCTGCGCCTATTCGTTCTCAGCAACAACTCAATGAAATGCCTAGAAATCAACAAGGTGTAAGTCCAAGAAATAATTCAAATTCTGGTCTGAACGATGCAAATCAGGTTCAACCTAATCAAAATCCTTCGCGTAATAATTACCAACAATATCAGGCGCCTCAGAATAACCAACCGCGTAATAATCAACAATACGAGGCTCCTCGAAATAATCAACAACCTAGTAATTATCAGCAATACGAAGCTCCGCGTAATAACCAACAATACGGAGCTCCGCGGAATAATCAACAACCTAGAAATTATCAGCAATACAACGCGCCGCGCAATAACCAACAGCCTCGTAGTAATCAACAATACCAACAGCCGCAGCGAAATAATTACCAAGCACCTTCGAACCGTAATGAATCGGCACCGAAATCATCGCCACGTTATGAAAACAGCGCTCCTTCCCGCAATAATTACAATTCTTCTCCACGCATAGAATCTCCACGTCAGTCGAGTTCTCCATCACACAATTCATCGGGAGGTTCTTTCAATAGTGGAAATTCACGTTCGTCGGGATCTTCAGGATCTAGACAATCTTCACCACGTCACTAATATAAGTGTATGAAATCCATTTTAGCTCTTGCAATCGCCTTAGTTTCTTCAACTGGTTTTGCCCAAAATATTGACGATGTAGTTCGTTATTCGCAAACAAACACAGGAGGAACAGCACTTTCTCTCGGAATGGGTGGAGCAACTGGAGCAATTGGAGGAGATTTCTCGAGCGCTTCAATTAATCCTGCTGGATTGGGTTTATATCGGCAATCGGAATTGGTAATCAGTCCATCGATTTTCAATTTCACTGGGAATTCTGAATATTATGGCACTTCCGAAAGTGATCGTAAATTCAATTTCAACATCAACAATTTACATTTGGTATTGCACTCCCCTGCCCTAAACCGCTTAAAGAAAACGGGTTGGATGGGAACAACGATCGGGATTGGATACAACAAGCGAACTAATCTATCTGAGCGTTATACATTCCGAGGAGTAAATGATTCTAGTTCTATCGTAAATGCTTGGGTTGGCGCTGCCAATGGACTTAGTTTAGATAAACTACCAACCGATTTAGATAGAGCATACAATGCTTATTTAATTGATCCTGTTGGTGATTCTTTGAATAGTTATACCAGTAAATTGGGTCCTACATTCGGAGGAATTACACAACGTGGTACTTCAGAAAGTCGGGGAAGGATTGGTGAAACAAACATTGCCTTTGCCACAAATTACAGCAATCGTTTGTATCTCGGAGCGTCGCTAGCCATTCGTCGTATTATATATAAAAATACGTTTACCTATACCGAGCGTGATGATGCTGATACGATTGCGACTTTCGATAATTTGGTATACACTACAACTTTATACGATAAAGCCATTTCGGTGGCATTGAATATGGGTGCTATTTATCGGGTGAACGATTTTTTACGTTTGGGTGTTTCTGCTTATATCCCATTAGATTATTCTGTTACTTCAAATTATTCATACGATATAACTTCGAGTCTTTCCGACGGCAACCATTCACCAGGAGAGGTATCTGGTTCATACAATTATAAACTTCGTCAAGCATCAAGATTAACAGGAAGTGCGGCGTTTATCATTGGTAAACGAGGAATTCTCTCTGTTGATTATGAAACAGTGAATTATTCTCGATCCAAATTCAGTGATGATTCGGGTGTATTTGATAAAACAAATGATGCTATTAAAAATAAATTAGCAAACACCGGAAATTTACGAATTGGAGGAGAAGCCCGTTTTCAAGATATGTATTTTAGAGGAGGTTTTCAATCACTCGGAAATCCTTATTCAAGTGCTGAAAACAATCAAGGAATAACGACATATTCTATCGGAGGAGGTTACCGAGAATCTGAATTTTTCATTGATATCGCGTATGTTTATAGTCAGCAGAAGAAAAACTACTACCCATATCCGAAAAGCGAACAGTTAAATCCCGCAGCATTAACATTGAACCGACACAATGTGGTAGTTTCGGTTGGAACACGTTTTTAATTCAATTTCTTTATAGCAGTTTTCGCCTTCGCGTCCAAACTGTTTTTGTAAGGATGATTGGGGAATTTAGAAACACGAAGAAACATGGATTTTGCCGCTGGTAAATTCCCTTGTTCTAAAAAAATCTTCCCTGAATTATAAGCCGCTGATGCTGCAAAATATTCCGGCAAACTTGCTCCGTTAACTATCGCAATTTTAAACCAAGAAAGAGCCTCATTATTTTTATTCAACTGTTGGTAAGATCTTCCTAGACGATAAGCCCGCTCACAAATAAAAGCTGTGTTTTTGCCTTTTATTTGGAGAGTTAACAACCGTACAATTGAATTATTAAAATCTCCACCATCAAAAAGCAAACGCGCCCTCAATAAATTGGTATCGGGTAATTGATTTGATGTTCCTTCAAGAAAAGCCTGTTTATCTTCTTCCGATTTACCATCCCCTAATGCAATAATACGCTTCATGTTGATTTGATAATCAACTGTATTTCCTTGGAGTAAAAATTGCCAAGCAATACGACGAATTGCAGCATGCTTAAAGTGTTTCCCTTTGGAGCATGTTAAAAAGCGTTGAAATCCATTTTCAGACTGTTTATTTAGGTTCATTAAAGCTTCTGCTTTCAAATACTGTAGATAGCAGAACGAAATTCCATCGTTTTGGATAGGAAACTTTTCAATACGTTTTATTACTTCGGATGAATGCTGTGTTTTTTGAGCTAGGAGAATATCGATGTATTGTATGATTGGCTCATTTTTATAGACAGAATCTACACTCGAAGAAATAGGTTGTAATGACGACTGATCCATAATATTGATCTTAAGCAACTGTTTGAGAAATAGCATTTCCGGTATAAGGAAATGGAAGTTCGGGGTCTTTCGGCAAAAGGTAATTACTTCATTTATTTCTTGTTCACCTTGATTCGCATTTCCATGAATACCCGCAATATGAGCAATCCATTGGAGGTTATCGGGAATACTGCCAGCCAGAATGTG
>JBBALS010000262.1:0-3609 GCA_040402915.1 Flavobacteriales bacterium | reverse complement strand
TAAAGCTTGGCTAACCATCCCTCAAACCGAAGAGGATATTTTTGAAGCTACATGGAAAACGCCCAATCAATGGAGCGAAGTGGAGGCTAACACCTATCCTTCCATTTTGGATGTGCTTGCTTGTCGCAAATCCATTACTTCACTTTAATTAAGTTCAAAAACGCATCTTCAACTCCCGTTTCAGGTCCTTCGGCTGGATTTTGAAAAACATTTCCATAGCGGTCGAGAAGAAAAAACTGAATCCGATTTACTTCCTGAAAAATTGCATCCAATTGAACTTTGCAACTTTCCATACTTCCTACAATGATGTCTGGAGTATTTTTAAGTAATGAAACTTGGTCTTTCTTTGCAACATCGTTTACTATTGCAACAAACCGCATTTCCTTTCCATACTTCGAATGTAATGCCTGCAACTGTTTTACAACAAGTTGAGAATTCATCGAATAGTCGGGCAGTAAAGCAACATAAATTGGTTTGCCCTTCATTGCAGATAAACTAAAATCTGACTCCGAATTCAAACACCAAAATTGTAAATCGGGAAACTGCTTGCCTTTGATTTGGGAACTCCAACGTTTGGATAATCGTTCGGCTTCGTTTTTCACCATCGGATTACTATTCGGCTTCTTTATAAATTGCAAAAGCAAAGAATATGCATCCTCCAAACGCAATTCCCGAGTCGTAGAAATCTGGCTTAAGTCATATAAAATAAGCCAATCAAGGAGTTGCGGATTGGAAATAAATGTATCTCGCTGGAATAAATTTTGCAAAGAATCGAGTTGTTGATGTTGAATTGCTTCTTTGTAAAGTCTTGCATTTTTACCTTGAATTCGACTCAACAAATCATTATCGAAAATTGATAAAAAAGCTCGTTGCCATGCAGGATTTTCGGGAGCGGGGTCTTCAACTGAAAAGCTTCGTTTGAAAAGTTTCGCTTGAGGAAGCAAACCGGAAGCAATATCCAAATCATTACATATATATTTTCCCCATTGTTTAAAATACAAATCGGTGCTTTCTAAAACCGCTATCTGAGCAGAATCTGAAATGGACAACAAACGTTTTTTATCGGAATACAATCTTCTGCTTTTGTAAAACCGATTGAGTTCATCATCAATCAATGCATTTAATTCTGCAATGTGGGTATTTCGATTAAGCACATCGTTCGAAAGTGTAAATGCCGATTTCGTTTTATCAAAGTGTAAATCAATCGTATCGTTTATGGGAACATACACTTCCATGCTAAATGATAAATCGGGCGAAAAAACCTCCACATAAACAGCCAAACCCGATCCTTCTAACTTCAATAATTGAACACCATTAGAATCGAGTTCGACTAGTTGATTGGTATTCTTGGAAAACAAAAAGGTGTTTTGTATGATTTGAATTTTAGAATCAGCAAATCCGGGGAAATTCAAACGTAAAAATGCATTGTTCTGCCCATGAACAATAGAAATTGTTAATACAAAAGCAATGAGAAAATTACTTTTCAAAACGAATGGCTTGTGGAACAAACGGGGTAACGTCTCCCCCATTACGAAATATTTCACGGATTATTGTAGAACTAATTGCAGCATGCTCGGGCAATGAAACTATAAGCAGGGTTTCAATTTCGGGATTCATCGAACGGTTCATCATCGCAATGCTTTGCTCGTATTCGAAATCGGTGGAGTTCCTTAAACCTCTTAAAATAAATTGTGCGTGTTTCTTTTTGCAGAAATCGATGGTTAAACCTTCATAACTTTCTACGCGAATTGTTGGACAATCTTGAAATATCTCACTAATCCAAGCCAATCGTTGATCAAGCGCAAACATGTTGGATTTTGTACTATTTGCCCCCACCGCAATAATGATTTCATCGAACAAGTGCATGCTTCTGCATACAATACTCTCGTGACCAATTGTAAATGGGTCGAATGACCCGGGGAAAATGGCGATGCGTTTCATACAATTTTCAAGATTGATGCTTGTTGAAAAAAGGAGAAATGTACTTTTCCGTAATTCCGTGTTTCGGAATACCCTGGAATATGCTTGAGAACCACTGAAGCGGGATGTTCAATAATATACCATCCATCTTCCGCTAAAATATGCAAGTCTAAAATCTCGTGTGTAATTTTTTCGTGATCGGGATATTCGTAGGGAGGATCTGCAAAAATAATATTGAATTTTTGATGTACCCGTTTAATTGCAACGCGCGCATCGGCTTGAAAAACATCAACCACTTTATCCGATAATTGCTCACTAATGCGTTTAATAAATTTCACACAACCAGGATCCTTATCAACCGAAACAACTTTTCCAATGCCTCTCGAAACCAATTCGTAGGTAATATTTCCGGTGCCTGCAAACAAATCGAGCGCCAGAGCATCTTCAATATCAACGCGGGTTGAGAGCCAATTAAACAATCCTTCTTTGGCCATATCGGTTGTAGGCCGAACGGGCAAGGATTCGGGCGCTATTATGATTTTACCTCGCCATCTACCACTAATAATCCGCATCGTTTGAATGTAATAGGTTAAAGTAAAAATGTGGAGCCAAGCGGTCGGTTTCGCCTTCGGGTTTAGGTATGGCCGAATGTGAATTTCGTTCTAAGAAATCAACATCCCGAATATACTTATAACAAGAATCGAAAAGCGCAGAACCTACTTCAACTTCTCCCAAAAGTTTTAAGGGAATTGTTTCTCTGTTTAGAGATAAGCGATCGTATGCTAACAATATATAATAAACGAAATCCTCTGTACTTTGAAAGTTGAAACTATTAAACAACAAGAATTTCCCATCGGCAATCACTACAATATCTTCACGAAAATCTTGAACATGCACATAAACAGCAGTTTTACCCAATGAGTTGGGCAATAAACCTTTGGCCATCAAGGGTGCATAATGATGGATTTTTACTTGCGAAAATTGGCTTTCCAAAACAAGTTTCCATGCTTTGGGCCAACTATAAATAAAGTAACTCTCTTGTGCGTCTAATCGTTCCCAACCTAATTCATCAGTATCTATTAAAGGGTGATTTAAGGCATGCAAACTGGCTGCATGATCAGCATCAAACAAAGCCTCCGGAACAAGTGTGTAGGTATTTGTTACTACAATAACCTCAACAGATGCAAATGAAAGTCGCGTTACTGCATGCGTTTGAAGTATTCGTGCAATGGCTTCTTGCGGCTTAACTTGGGCATATCCTTTCCGAATAGGATAGCGTTCGATAATTGGGAAACTATCGGATAAGGTATCGTAAATGGCAATACTTAATTCGTATTCAGAGATTTGTAATCGCAATTTACAATGAGGAGTTCTGTCCTGACTGAAGGATGGATCGGTATAATTTACAAGGGGTGTTGGATGAAACATCGTTTACTGAACTGAGCTTTCTATCTTTGGGCAAGTTTAACGCAAAAGCACGGATTGACCAAAAACGACTTCATCTCTTTATTAGAAAATCATCTTGGATTCACTCCAACCGATGGACAGGCGGCGCTTTTCCGCAATCTCACAGAATTTCTTTCGAAGCCGGAATCGAATCGGGTCTTTGTTATTCGTGGGTATGCAGGAACAGGGAAAACGAGTATTGTTCGCTCTTTGGTAAAAACGCTACCCAAAACCAGCCTAAGA